>VGPA01000091.1 GCA_016875665.1 Chloroflexota bacterium
GCACGCCGCCTGCGCGCGCGCGGGCACGGAGTGGTGCGTGAACGGCGACAGCCACCGCTATCGGCCGAGCTTCTCGGCGATGCGGAGGACTGCGCTGCGGGCGCGCGGGTTGCGGCTGGTCTCGGCGTCGGTCGGACGAACCGGTCGGCGCGCGACCACCCGCAAACCCGCGCGATGCCCGCAAACGCAGGTGGGGAGGTGGGGAGGACAGAGGCAATCGCGCGATTCCCGGGCGAAGTACTGCTTCACGATCCGGTCCTCGAGCGAGTGGAACGAGATCACGGCAAGGCGCCCCCGCGGCGCGAGCAGCGAGGCCATCGCCCCCAGGCCGCGGCGGAGGTTGTCGAGCTCGTCGTTCACCGCGATGCGCAGCGCCTGGAACACGCGCGTCGCGGGGTCGACGCCGGTGAGGCGGCGCGTCTTCACGCCGGCGACGAAGCGGCCGAGCTCGTCCGCGAAGCGGAACGGCTCCTTCGCGCGGCGGCGCACCATGGCGGCCGCGACGCGGCGCGCCTCCGGCTCCTCGCCGTACTCGGCCAAGATGCGACGGAGCTCCGCTTCCGATGCGCCGTTCACGAGCTCACCCGCTCTGACCGCGGCGTCGGGGCCGGCGCGCATGTCGAGATCGCCGTGCGCGCGGAAGCTGAAGCCCCGCTCGTCGTCGGCGAGCTGCATGGACGAGAGCCCCAGGTCGAGAAGCGCACCGTCGACGCGCTCGAAGCCGTGCGCCGGAGCGACGGCGCCGCAAAGCGCGAAGTTGGCGTTGAGGAGGACCGCCCGGTCGCCGAACCGCGCCAGCTCGCGCTGGGCGTGGGCGAGAGCCACTGGGTCGCGGTCCAGCCCGAGGAGCCTGCCGCCGGGCGCGGAGCGCTCCAGGACCGCCGCGGCATGCCCGCCGGCGCCGACCGTGCCGTCGAGGTAGCGGCCGTCCGCACGAGGAGCGAGTCCGGCGAGTACCTCGGCCAGGAGAACCGGTTCGTGGATGCGTCCTGCATCGCTAGATCCCGAGCCCGGCCATCTTGTCGCCGATGGACCGCTCGACGTCGGCGAGCCGCTCGCTCCAGCGCTTGGGCTCCCAGATCTCGAGGTGCCGCGAGGCGCCGATGACGAGGGCGTCACTCTGGAGGTGGGCGTACTGGCGGAGATGCGCGGGGACGACGACGCGCCCCTGGGCGTCCGGGTCCGCTTCATGCGCGCCCGCGACGAGGAAGTGCACGAACTGGCTGACGGTGGGGTCGGTCCGCGGCCGGTTGCGGATCTCGGCGTTGATCGATTCCCACTCGGCCTGGGGAAAGACGGCGAGGCACTCCCCTATCCAACGGCTCACGACCGCTCCTTCCTTGAAGCGGACGCGGAACTTGGAAGGGATGGCGAGACGCCCCTTGTCATCGAGCGTGTGAGCGAACTCGCCGGCGAAAAAGCTCTCCACTGACCCCTTCTGTGGGCCTCACTAGTTCCCCACTGAACCCCACTAGTCACCACGCAAGCGCACTTTGCCCCACTCGGGGGTGCTCTGTCAATGGGTATGGATGGGGAACTTAGGGATTCCGGATTGGATCGAACGTGTGTTCGAACTGAACGGCCGGGCTGGCATCGCGTCAGCGATGGCAGCCGTCGTCGGGGGTGGGGTCTCGGCTCGCACGCTCAAACAGGCGGCTCGGCGGAGCCGCCCGTCTTCAGTGCTCGCTCGACCGCACCCCCGACGACACAAACCAGATGCGTGATGGAGAGGGACGTCGGTTCGCGCATCACGCCCGCGATCACACGGCCTCGTACCCCACTCCCCAACAGAGCCCCTTCGGTGGCGGCGGGCCGGGTCCGCGGGCGTGGTGTACGAGCTGAAGGCGTGAGCCGGCGCATATAGAGAACCACCGTGTCATCCTCGGCGATCTCTGAACTTCAGCCGAGGAGGACGACACGGTGGCCAAACCCACGATGGACCCGCTCGCGTTCCTGCGCAAGGTGGTCGAAGACGGCGATCCCGACCTGCTGCGCGGGATGGTGCGCACCTTCGCCGAGACGCTCATGAGCGCCGAGGCCTCGGCGCTCGCCGGGGCCGCGTACGGCGAGCGCAGCCCGGAGCGGAGCACCCAGCGCAACGGGTATCGCGCGCGACGTTGGGACACCCGCAGCGGGTCGATCGACCTGGGCATCCCGAAGCTGCGCGCGGGCTCGTACTTCCCCGACTGGCTGCTCGAACCGCGACGGCGGGCCGAGCGCGCGCTCACCGCGGTCGTGGCCCAGGCGTACGTCGAGGGCATCTCGACGCGCCGCGTCGACGACCTGGTGCGGGCACTGGGCATCGAGGGGCTCTCCAAGAGCACGGTCTCGGAGATGGCCGCATCGCTGGACGAGGGTGTGCGGGCCTTCCGCGAGCGGCCCCTCGACCAGGGGCCGTACCGGCACCTGTGGCTTGGCGCGCTGGCCATCCGCGTCCGCGAGGCCGGGCGGATCGTCTCGGTCTGGGCGGTCGTCGCGACCGCCGTGAATCGGGACGGCCAGCGCGAGATCCTGGGCCTGGATGTGTTCACCAGCGAGGACGGCACGGCCTGGTCAAGCTTCCTGCGCGGCCTGGTCGCGCGCGGCCTGGCCGGCGTCGAGCTCGTCACCAGCGACGCGCACGAGGGGCTCAAGGCCGCGATCGCCGCGGTGCTGCCGGGGACGAGCTGGCAGCGCTGCCGCACGCACTTCATGCGCAACCTGCTCAGCCGGGTGCCGCGCTCGGCGCAGGCGCTGGTCGCCTCCTTCGTGCGCACGATCTTCACCCAGCCCGATGCACCGACGACGCGTCGCCAGCACGCCGCGGTGGTCGAGGAGCTGCGCTCGCGTTTCCCCAAAGCGGCCGAGCTGCTCGAGGGGGCGCGCGAGGACCTGCTGGCCTTCACCGCCTTCAGCCCGATCCACTGGCGCCAGATCTGGTCGAACAATCCCCAGGAGCGGCTCAACCGCGAGATCCGCCGGCGGACCGACGTCGTCGGCATCTTCCCCGACCGCGAGGCCCTCGTGCGTCTGGTCGGCGCGGTGCTCGCCGAGCAGCACGACGAGTGGGCCGTGGCCCGCAGGTACATGAGCCTTGAGTACCTCGCGAAGGCGCTGTCAGGCGAGGCGGACGACGCGGCGATGACGTCGCCGCTGGCTCTGGCGAGTTAGAGTGCGCGCGCTGAGGACGACGCGATGGTCTCTACGTACACCACGTCCGTGGACTTCAACTGGCGGCGATTGAGTGGGCGCGCGCTGCGCGTGAATGGTGCGCGCGATCACGAGTGGGGACGCGACTTTGAGGCCGGCGGGTCACCGCACGCGGGAAATCAGATGGCTCGGGCGTGGAGTAGGCACGGCAGCGGTGCGCTTCGCGCGTCGTAACAGCGCTCATGGTCTGAGTCGTCGGGGGAGTGGTCGAGCGAGCATTGAAAACGGGCGGCTCCTTGAGCCGCCCGTTTGAGCCCTGCGAGCCAAGACCACTCCCCCGACGACGGCCTTCGTCACAAAGCCGTGCCCAGGCGAGCGGTTAGGCGGGCCGCACCCGATCCACCAGGTCCTCGATCGCCCGCGACGCGATGTCGAGGGGCGACTTCTGGCGCGGGCCTTCGTGCTCCCCGAACCATTCGAGCACGGAGGCGCCCCAGGTGAAGCCGGCGCCGAAGGCGGCGACGAGCACTTTGTCGCCGCGCTTGAGGCGGCCGGCCTCGACCGCCTCGCAGAGCGCGATCGGAACACTCGCGGCGGAGGTGTTGCCGTAGCGCTGCACGTTGACGAACACCCGCTCCATGGGGAAGCGCATGCGCTTGGCAACGCCTTCGATGATGCGGAGGTTGGCCTGGTGCGGAACGAAGAGGGTGATGTCGTCGGCGGTGAGGTTCGCCTTGGCGATCGCCTCCTCCGCCGCTTCCGCCATCGCCTTCACCGCCGAGCGGTACACCTCGTTGCCGTTCATCCGGATGTAGTGCATCCGGGCTTCGAGCTTCTCCGCGCCCGTCGGGTTCTTCGTGCCGCCGCCGGGGACCCACAGCAGGTCGCACTTCGTCCCGTCGCCGTGCAGGACGGTGGACTGCACCCCCACCGACGCGCTCGACGCCTCCAGCACCACCGCCCCGGCCCCGTCGCCGAAGAGGACGCAGGTGCCCCGATCCTTCCAGTCGACGATCCGGCTCAGCGTCTCCGCGCCGATCACGAGCGCGTTGCGGACGGCGCCGCCGAGGATCATCCCGCTGGCGACGGCGAGGCTCGATACGAATGACGTGCACGCGGCCCCGACGTCGAAGGCGCCCGCGCGCGTGGCGCCGAGCGCGGCCTGCACCAGGCTCGCCACCGGCGGGAAGACGAAGTCGGGCGACGCGGTCCCCACGATCACGAGCTCGACGTCCGACGGCTTCAGCTTCGCCTTGGCGAGCGCGCGCTCCGCGGCCTTCGTCGCCATGGTCGAAGTGGACTCGTCGGGGGCGGCGATGCGCCGTTCCTTGATCCCGGTGCGCTCGGTGATCCACTGGTCCGACGTCTCGACGATCTTCTCGAGGTCGGCGTTGGTCATGACGCGCGACGGCGCGTAGAAGCCCCAGCCCGTGATGACCGCGTTCGCGCGGGCCACTATCGGGTCTTGTCCGGTTCAGGCTCGAGCGCGCGCTCCCCGCGGCGGAACAAGGTCCGCACATCGCCCTCGAACCCCTTCAGGAGCTCGTGCGCGTCCAGGACCTCGTCGGGCGTGACGGGCGGACGCCGGCGGCGCGTGGTGCGGGCCGGCGCGGCGGACCCGTCCTCCACCGGGCTCACCGCCGCATGCGCCTCATCGACGACCACGAGGAGCTTGAACGCGGCCTGGCATTTCGCGCACGTCACGCGCACGATCCACGCCGTTTCGAGACGCCCGAGCACGCGGATCTCCGAGCGCGCGTGGTTCTGGCCGCAGACGTTGCAGTCGTAGCCCCTCGCCTGTTCGCGGAGGAAGCGCAGGATGTTCACCCGGGTCGAGGATACGCGCCCGTCACTCGGCGGAGGCCGGAAGGATGCCGATCAGCACGCCGCTCGCGCGCGCCTCGCCGACGAGCTCGGGCCACGGACGTCTGTCGTCAGCTCGAGCCGTACGAAGCGCTGCGAGCGCCGCCGAAGCGAGCGACTCGGCCTCGACCAGCGCGCCGGGCACCGCGATGACCGCGCACGCGCGCCCGTCGGCGCGGTACCGCGCGAGGTAGCGCTCGGCATCGTCAGGAGCCTCCGCCCACATGGGGTCGCCGTCCCGGACGCGGACGATGGCGGTGTCATACGGCGTCACGGTGTGGTTGGACACGCCGCGCGCGGCGACGTACATCACCTCGCCCACGCGCAGGGTCACGCGGCCGTCGTCGGGGAGCACGCCGGCCCGGGCGAGGATCCGCGTCGCGATCGCGAGCTCCACGGCGGGCTCTTCACGAACCAGCATCCGTTAAGGAAAGCAGACAAGCGCCGTGCGAACGAGAGAGGGGCCCGAAGGCCCCCTCTCTCGCTCGCAGCGTCGCGCCGGATCAGCCCCGGGTGAGCTGGCCCCGGATCACGCCGCCGGCGTGCATGGTCGAGTGCAGGTTGAAGTAGAAGCCCGCGGGGTTCGAGGCGATGGCCGAGGCGACCGCGGCGTCGATCGGCGCGGTGCGGTTGAGCGTCGCGGCGCCGGCGGTGAGCGTGAGCTCGCCGGCCCTGAGCGTTGTGTCGACCCTGAGGGGGCCGTTGGTGCCGGTCGCACCTTCGTGGATGTGGCCGATGTTGATCGCGGTGCCGACCGGGCAGCCCTTGACGTTCACGGCGAAGGCGACCTGGGCTCCGGTGACCGTGATGGTGACGTCACCGTTGCAGGCCGACTCGGCGCTCGTGACGGGCGGATTCTGGCTCGAGGCCAGGAGCGTCGCCTTGTAAACCGTGGGGGCGGCGGTGGCCGCGGGCGTGGGCGCCGGAGTCGGCGTGGGCGCCG
>VGPA01000092.1 GCA_016875665.1 Chloroflexota bacterium
CGCGACTTGGAAGCGCTGGAACTCGTCGAAGGCGGCGCTCCTGGTGCCGAGCGCATCGCGGGGCCTGCCCAGCGCTTCACTGATGAAGCGGCTCGGCTGCTGCGTCCGCTGGCCGCCGTAGTCCTTGGCGCTGGTGAAGAAGAATCGGTCCTCGGCGCGGGTGATCGCCACGTAGGCGAGCCGGCGCTCCTCCGCCACGTGCAGGTCGTGGTCGACCGGCGTCGACTTCGACAGCGCATCCGGGAATGGGAGGTCCGGCCGGCGCAGCGGGCTGGGTAGCCGCTCGTTGGTCGCGCTCACGAGGAACACCACGCCGAACTCCAGGCCCTTCGCCTTGTGGATGGTGAGCACGTTCACCGAGTCGCGGGAGGCCTCGTAGTCCGCCGCGGCCGGATCGTCTCCCGCCTCGCGCAAGAGCTCCAGGTGCGGGACCAGGAACGCGACCCGGTCCGTCGGGAGCGCCCGCGAGGCGCTCTGGACCAGGCGGAAGAACTTGGCGACGTTCCGTCCCTGCTCCTCGGCCAGAGCGGAATCGGGCTCCAGGTACCGCTTCAGCAACTGCGACCGCTGGAGGAACTCGTAGAGCAGCTCCGCGCTGGTGAGCTGAGTGGCGCGCTCTTCGTAGTGCCGCAGATCGGCGATCAGCGCGGCGGCGGCGGCCTTCGCCTCGTCCGGATACCCGGTGGCGTCCCCGGCCGCGATCTCCTCGAACAGCTGGCGGAGCGGCTGCTGCCGGCGCGCCATCGCCTCGGTCGCTCGCGCCAGCGCGTCCGCCGGGAAGCCGTAGAGCGAGGACGTCGCCACGCTGTAGAGGTGGGTTGAGTCGCTGGGCGCGGCGACCGCCGACAGGAACGAGATGAGCAGGCGGATCTCGCTCCGCTCGTAGAGCTGTCCCCCACCCGAGAAATGCGCGGGGATGCCCCGCGCCGCGAGCGACGCGAGGACCCGCGCCGCGTGACTGTTCGCACGCACGAGCACCGCGAACTCGCCGAGCCGCCGCTGCTCCGCGAGCGCGAGCTGCGCGATGAGGTCAGCGATCGAGTCGGCCTCCTCACCTGCGCTCAGGTAGTGGAGGTGATTGATGTCGGGGTCGTCAGCTGTCTTTGCGGAAAGACGACCGTTCAGTTTCTTGTTGACATGCAGTCGGACCTCGAGTCGCTCCGGGTTGTTGTTCTGGATGAGCCGGTACGCGGCGTCGAGAATCGGCTGGGTCGAGCGGCGGTTCTCGACGAGCGTGACCACCTTGTGCTCGGGGTACGCGTCGGTGAACGCGTCGAAGTTTCGGAGCGTCGCGCCGCGCCAGCCGAAGATCGATTGATCGTCGTCGCCGACCACGGTCAGGTTCCGGTGTGGCTCCACCAGCAGCCGGAGCATCGTGAACTGCGCGTCGTTGGTGTCCTGGAATTCGTCCACCAGGACATACCGGTAACGGCCCTGAAGGCGGCGGGCGGCGCTCGGGTGGTCGCGGAGCAGCCGGAGCGTGAGCCCGATCTGGTCCCCGAAGTCGACCACCCCGTGGGCCGTCTTGATCGCCGCGTACGCGGCGTAGGCGCCGGCCAGCTCCTGCTGCGCCGCCGCCTCGTCCTTCTTCGCGTCCTGGTCGATCGCCGGCTCCTCGGCCGCGCGGGCCAGCGAGCCGGCGTAGGCGAGGTACTGCGCCGGGGAAACGTCCTCGTCGCGGGCACGGCCGAACAGCTCGAGGAGCGCCCGGACGTGCTGGCGGGGATCGTTGCCGGGGCGGTAGCGGTCGAGCGGCAGCCCGATCCCGCAGGTCTTGCAGCCGAACAGATGCCGCTGCACCAAGATCGCCTGCTCGGCCGGCGAGAGGACATGCAGTTCCCCGGTGCGCTGGAGCTCGAGCGCGAACTCGCGGAGCACCTCGTCCCCGAAGCCGTGGAAGGTCCTGATCGCCACGTCGTTCTGACCGATCGGCGTGTTGAGGTCGATCCGTTCCTGCATCTGGGCGGCGGCCTTTTCGGTGAAGGTGAGCGCCAGGATCTCGTGCGGCCGGGCGAGCTTCCGCCGCAGGAGGCTGATGATGCGGGCGGTGATGACGTGGGTCTTGCCGGTGCCGGCGCCCGCGACGACCAGGAGCGGACCGCCGCCGTGCTCGACCGCTTCCCGCTGCTCGGCATTCAGCCCGACGAGAATGTCGGGCTCGTCCTCGCCGAGCGGGAAGGCGAGCTGCTCGCCGCTCACAACGCGACCGCTCCGAGGAAGCCGGCCAGCGACTGGCGGGCGCGGGCCAGGTTGGCTCGCGCCCGCTCCTTCTTGTCGCGCCGCTTCCCGTCCGCCAGCGGCGGGAACAGCCCCCAGGTCGCGTTCATCGGCGCGAATGTCTTTTGCGGCGTGGTGATGTAGCGGACCAGGGACCCGATGGCCGTGTCGTCCGGGAACACGACGTCCGCTCTCCCCGCGACCGCCGCCGCCACGTTGAGGGCCGCGACCATCCCGCTCATGGCCGACTCGAGGTAGCCCTCGACGCCGACGAGCTGCCCGGCGAGCCAGGTCTTCGGGTGACCCCGGATCCGGTGGCTCGGCTCCAGCACCTCGGGGGACGAGACGTAGGTGTTCCGGTGCATGACGCCCAGACGCTCGAACTCCGCCTTGGCGAGCCCCGGGATGGTGCGGAAGATCCGCCGCTGCTCCGGCCAGCGGAGATTGGTCTGGAACCCGACCAGGTTGTACAGGCTGGCCGCCGCGTCCTCCCGCCGGAGCTGGACCACGGCGTGCGGCCAGCGGCCGGTCCGCGGATCGTCCAGGCCGAGCGGCTTGAGGGGCCCGTAGCGGAGGGTCTCGGGCCCGCGGCGGGCCATCTCCTCGATCGGGATGCACCCCTCGAACCAGCCGGTGGTCTCGAAGTCGTGCAGCTCGACCTGCTCCCCCGCGACCAGCGCGGCGACGAGCGCCACGTACTGCTCGCGGTCTAGCGGGGCGTTGAGGTAGGCCCCCGCCCCTTTGTCCCAGCGCGACGCCTCGAACAGGAGTCCTCGATCGAGCGAATCCCCGTGGACGATCGGCGCCGCCGCGTCGAAGAAGTGCAGGTGCTCGACGCCGGTCAGCCGGCGGATCTCCTGGGCGAGCGGGTCGGAGGTCAGCGGCCCCGAGGCCAGGATGGTGAACCGATCCGTCTCGACCGAGGTCACCTCCTCCGCCACCCGCTGGACCCCGGCCTCGGCGAGCCCCGTGGCCACGTGCTCCGCGAAGGCGTCGCGGTCGACGGAGAGATCCTGCCCGGACGGGACCCGCGCGGCATCGGCGGCCCGCAGGATCAGGGATCCGAGCGCCCGCATCTCCTCCTTGAGCAGACCCGCCGCCACCTCGGGCACATCCGACTTGAAGGAGTTGGTGCAGACCAGCTCCGCCGGCCGGTCCGTGTGGTGGGCCGGCGAGCGCTTGACCGGTCGCATCTCCGCAAGGCGCACGCCAATTCCCCGGCGCGCCAGCTGCCATGACGCCTCGGAACCGGCCAAGCCCGCCCCGACCACGAGCACGTCGGTCACCCGGCTATTGAAGGGGCGGCCTCCTCGGCGAGCGCGATGAGGGTGTGGACGCCGGGCGCCTGCGGCCCGCCCGACGACCAGGGCTTGTCGGAGGCCAGCCAGTCCTGGCTCGCGATGTCGAGGTGCGCCCACTCCGCCTTCTGATCGACGACGGCGTCGAGGAAGGCGGCGGCCTTGCTCGCGCCGCCGGGGCGTCCGGCCTGATTGCGCAGGTCGGCAACCTCGCCGCGCACCTCGTCGCGGAACTCGTCGGTCAGCGGCATCGGCCAGAGCCGGTCGCCCACCGACTCGGCGAGCTCACGGACGTGCGCCACGAAAGCGTCGGGCCGCCCGAAGAGCCCGCTGAAGTGGTCACCGAGGGCGACCTGGATCGCGCCGGTGAGCGTCGCGATGTCCACGATGCGGCGCGCCCCTTCCCGTTGCGCGTAGGTGAGTGCGTCGATCAGCACCAGGCGGCCCTCCGCGTCGGTGTTGATCACTTCGACCGTCTTGCCCGACATGCTCGTGAACACGTCGCCGGGCTTGGTCGCGGCGGAACCGGGCATGTTCTCGGTGCACGGGGCGACCGCGATCACGTTCGCCTTCACCTTCAACCGCGCGACCGCGCCGATCGCGCCGATGACGGCGGCGGCGCCGGTCATGTCGGCCTTCATGTGGTGCATTCCGTCGGCAGGCTTGATCGAGATGCCGCCCGTGTCGAACGTGATCCCCTTCCCGACCAGCGCGAGGTCCACGCCGGTCCCGGTGCGGCCGCGGTGCCGCAGCACGATCAGCTTCGGCGGCGTGTGCGATCCCTGCGCGACGGAGAGGAACGAGTGCATACCGAGCTTGCGGCACGAGGCCGCCTCGAGCACTTCGATCGCGAGCCCGGTCTCCTTGGCCAGGGCCCGCGCCTCCTCGGCGACGCGCTCGGGCGTCATGAGGTTCCCCGGCTCGTTGGCGAGACGCCGCGTGAAGACCGCGGCCTCACCCCATGCCGCGCCGCGCCGCAGTGCGGCCCCGCTCACGGCCGAGCCGAGCAGGCCGACGGTGCGGGGCGCGGGGGCCGCATCCGGCTTGGACCGGTGCGACTCGCGGCGGTACACCGCCTGCAGAGCGCCGCTCACGCTCGCGGCGACGACGCTCGCCGCACCGAGCCGGCTCTCGACCGCGGGATCCAGGACCAGCGCCACACGGCGGACCTTGGCGCGGAGCAGCGACCGGATGCCGGTGGCCGCCGCGCGCCGCACCCGCTCGGAGGTTACCGCGGCCGAGGCGCCGACCCCCACGACCACGAGCCGCTCCGGCTTCGCGCCGAAGTCGGTGTCGACCGAGTAGAGCCGCCCGATGCCCGCGGCCTTCACGAGCCGCTCGGCGCGCGACCGCAGCGCGCGCGGCAGGACCGCCGGAACCGAGCCGCCGGCAGCGACAGACACGATGACCGCGTCGCAGGTCGCGAGATCCGCGGCGGTGATGGAGCGGAAGCGCATCGAACCCTCTTTTGGTATCACCGCTTGACCGCGATGCACTCGATCTCGACCCGCCGGCCGCGCGGGAGCGACGCCACGCCGACGGTCGAACGCGCGGGACGATGCGCACCGAACGCTTCGGCGTAGACCTCGTTCATCGCGGCGAAGTCACCGAAGTCGGTGAGGAACACGGTGGTCTTGGTCACGTGCGCGAGATCGCTGCCTGCCGACTCGAGGACCGCCCGCAGATTGTCGAGCGCGCGGCGGGTCTGGACCTGCACGTCGCCGTCGATCACGTTCCCGGCAGGGTCGAGCGCGACCTGGCCCGCGCAGAACACGAGGTCGCCCGCGATGATCGCCTGGCTGTACGGACCGATCGCCTGCGGCGCCCGGTCGGTCGCGGCGATGCGCAGATCCATGCTTCCCTCCCCTGAGCCGTTCGAGCGGCTCCCCCCATGCTCGCGCAGCCGCGCTCGCCGTGCTCAGGTCATGACGCGGACGGCCCCCGGACGGACCGCGATGTCGAGCACGCGCGCCCGTCCGGGCTCGCCGTCGGCCTCGACCGGCTCCTCGCCGTCCAGCTCGATCCGGACCGCGCGCGCGGTGCGGGTCCAGATCGTCTTCCCGTCCAGGTGCGTGCCGCGGTACAGACGCGCGAGAGCCCCGATCGACGCCAGTCGGCCGAGGTCGCCCGCGAGCGTGACGTCGAGGAGCCCGTCGTCCAGGCGCGCGCGCGGCGCGACGTGCATGCCCCCGCCGAAGTGCGTGCCGTTCGACGCAACGACGACGAGATGCCGGCCGCTGACGGTCTCGCCGTCCATGGTCACCCTCATGGGCCGCGGCCGATACGCCGCGATCCCGACGAGCGCTCCGACGAGGTAGCCGAGCGTTCGCCCCACGACGCGCGCGGTCGCCTCGACGCGCGCGGCGACATGGCCGTCGATCCCCGCGCCGGCGGCGTTCACGAAC
>VGPA01000093.1 GCA_016875665.1 Chloroflexota bacterium
TCGAGCTCGAGGTCCGCCTCCAGCGCCTCGTCCTCGCCGCGCACGGGCGGGGCCTGCTCCGCGCGGCCCACGACCGCGCGGAGGGCGGCCTCGCGGTCGCGCTCGCCGAGCTGTGCCTGCGCGAGAAGCGCGGCATGACGGTGACGCTCCCGGCCCAGCGGGGCGTCGGACGGCTCGCGGCGCTGTTCGGCGAGTCGCCCACCGGCGGCATCGTGCTGGTGTGCGCGCCCGAGGACGCGGACGCGCTCCGCACGCTCGCCAAGGAGCAGGACGTGCCGGTGTGGACGTTGGGTACGGTGGGCGGGGACCTGCTCGAGGTCGCGCCGATCCTCGCGGTCAACGTGGCGGCCATGGCCGACGCGTTCGAGCACGGTCTGGCTCGGGCGCTCGGGCGCGCCTGAGCGGCGGTTCATGGCCGCCTCCTCGAACCCGTAGGATGAGGATGTGCCCAAGCGCTCGTCCGGGAGTCCTTCCCACTCGTGAGCGCGTCCCCGCTCAGCGCGGGGATGCCAGCGGCGCAGCCTAACCACACACACAAGGAGGCGATGCCATGTGTGGCGTGAGCGGCATCTGGCAGCCGGTCGGCACCGAGGCCACCGAAGCGGCCCGCACCACGTTCTTCGCGCTCTATGCGCTGCAGCACCGCGGCCAGGAGTCGGCGGGCATCGCGTCCACCGACGGCTCCGGCATCCACGTGGTGAAGCGCATGGGTCTGGTCGGCCAGGTCTTCGCCGAGCCGGACCTCGCGTCGCTGCGCGGCCACGCCGCGATCGGCCACACCCGCTACTCGACCACCGGCTCGTCGCGCATCGAGAACGCGCAACCGATCGTGGTGCGCCACCCCGACCTCGGCGAGCTCGCGCTCGGCCACAACGGCAACTGCATCAACGCGCGCGACCTGCGCGAGGGCCTGGCCAAGGAGGGCGTCACGTTCGTGGGCAGCTCCGACACCGAGGTGCTCGCGCAGGAGATCCTCAAGGGCACGGGTGCGACCTGGGAGGAGAAGATGGTCGACGCGCTCCCCAAGCTGGAGGGCGCGTGGTCGCTGAGCATCCTCACGCCGACGGCGATGTACGGCGTGCGCGACCCGCTCGGCGTCCGGCCGCTGTGCCTGGGCCGCAAGGGCGACGCCTGGTACCTCGCCAGCGAGACCTGCGCGCTCGACACGGTCGGCGCGTCGTTCGTGCGCGACGTGGAGCCGGGCGAGATCGTGCGGATCGACGAGCACGGGCCCCGGCGGGTGGCGCTCCTCGCGGACGAGAAGCGCGGGCTCTGCGTGTTCGAGCACGTGTACCTGGCATCGGTGTCGTCCTCGCTCGGCGGGGCGTCCGTGTACTCGACGCGCGAGCGCATGGGCGAGCGGCTGTCCATCGAGCACCCGGTCGCCGCCGACGTGGTGGTGCCGGTGCCGGACTCGGCCATCCCGGCGGCGGTGGGGTACGCGCGCGCGAGCGGCATCCCGTTCCGCGAGGGACTGATCAAGAACCGCTACATCGGCCGCACCTTCATCCAGCCGTCGCAGGCGCTGCGCGAGCACTCGGTCGCGCTCAAGTACAACGCGCTCCGCGACGTGCTCGACGGCAAGCGCGTGATCGTGATCGACGACTCGATCGTGCGCGGCTCCACCTCGGGGCCGATCGTGAATCTCCTTCGCCGCAACGGCGCCACGGAGGTCCACTTCCGCGTGTGCTCGCCGCCGATCCGGCACGCGTGCTACTTCGGCGTGGACATGGCGCGGAAGCGCGAGCTGATCGCGGCGAACATGGACGTGGAGCAGATCCGCAAGCACATCGGCGCGGACTCGCTCGGCTACCTGTCGCTGGAGGGCATGGTCACGGCGACCGGTGGCACGGTCGACGAGATGTGCACCGCGTGCTTCACCGGCGAGTACCCCGTCCCGGTGCAGCTCGAGCTGAGCGACCCCAAGCAGGCGCTGGAGCGGGTATGAGCGGCCCGCCGACGACGGCGGCCGCGGTGGCCCGATGACCACGTACAAAGACGCGGGCGTCGACGCGGCGCTCAAGGCGGAGCTGTTGAAGTCGCTCTCCGGCCGCGTCCAGGCCGGCCGGCCTGAGGTGATCGGCGGGCTGGGCGGTTTCGGCGGCCTGTTCCGCGCACCGACGGGCAAGGAGATGGTGCTCGTCGCCACCACCGACGGCGTGGGCACCAAGACCGAGCTCGCGCGGATGCTCGACCGCTACGAGGTGGTCGGGACCGACGTCGTGCACCAGAGCGTGAACGACGCGCTCGCGGCTGGCGCGGAGCCGCTGTTCTTCCTCGACTACTTCGCCTCCGGCGTCCTTTCACCCGACATCTTCACGCGCGTGGTCGACGCGGTGGCCGCGGCGTGCGCCGCCAACGGGTGCGCGCTCCTGGGCGGGGAGACCGCGGAGATGCCGGGCGTGTTCGCGCCGGGCGCGTTCGACATCGTCGGTTTCCTCGTCGGCGCGGCCGAGCGCGAAGCGCTGCTCGACCCCGCCGCGGTGCGCGACGGCGACGCGCTCGTGGGCCTACCCTCGACCGGCCTCCACACCAACGGGTACTCGCTCGCGCGCCTGGTGGTCTCGCGCCTCGCGGAGAACGAGGGGCGCTCGATGGTGGACGCGCTGCGCGCGCCGCGCCCGCTGCTGGGAGGCACGCTCGGTGACGCGCTTCTCCAGACGCACCGCTCGTATCTCGCGGACGTGCGCGCGCTGCGCGCCGCAACCGAGGTGAAGGCGATGGCGCACCTCACAGGCGGCGGCTGGGAGGGCAATCTCCCACGCGCGCTTCCCGCGGGCATGGGCGCGCAGGTCGACCGCGGGGCGTGGACCGTACCGCCGCTCTTCCGCTTCCTCGCGGAGGCCGGCCGCATCGCCGACGAGGAGCTGTGGGACACCTGGAACATGGGCATCGGGATGGTCGCGGTGGTCTCGGACCCCGCTGCCGCGGTGCGCGCGGTGCCGGGCGCCGTCCGCCTCGGCTCCGTCGAGCGACTGCGGGCCGGCGCCGCCCGGCGCGTCCGCTTCGCATGACGAGCTGACCGGGGGGGCGTGGAGTGATCCGCCTCGCGGTCCTCGTGTCGGGCGGCGGCACCAACCTTCAGGCGCTGATCGCCGCGTGCGCGTCCGGGCGCCTCGACGCGGAGATCGTGTACGTGGCGTCGAATCACGCCGGCGTGCACGCGCTCGAGCGCGCCGCCGCCGCCGGGATCCCCGCCGGCGTGTTCGAGGCGGCGCAGGGGAAAGGCGGGCGTTCCAAGGCGCAGACCGCGATGGCCGAGGCGGTGATGGCCGCAAATCCGGACCTGATCGTGGCCGCGGGCTTCGACCGCGTGCTCTACCCGGCGGTGCTCGACCACTTCAAGGGCACGCCGATCATCAACATCCACCCGTCGCTGCTGCCGGCGTTCGGCGGGCGGGGGATGCTCGGCGACAAGGTGCACGAAGCGGTGATCGCCGCGGGCGTGGCGGAGTCGGGGTGCACCGTGCACTTCCTGGAGCCCGGGATGGTGGACGGCGGCCGGATCCTCTTGCAGCGGCGCGTTCCGGTGAAACCGGGGGACGACGCGGCGTCACTCGCCGAGCGCGTGCTCCGGGAGGAGCATCTCGCGATCGTCGATGCGGTGGCGCAGTTCGCGACCGGGCAGGGCTGACCGGACGCACGCGACCCACGCGCACAGGAGCACGGCGAACGCGGCGATCTGGCCCAGCGCGACGGCCGTCGCGAACGCCTCGCTCCGTGCGAGGTCGCCGAGCGGCAGGTTGATCTGCGTGACGCCGCGCCCGCCGCCACCGGGGGGTGCGATCGGCGCCGGCTGGACAGGGAGCCCACCGAAGCCTCGGCCGGGGATCTGGAATCCGCCGCGCGCGGCGGGCGCGAGCACCGCATGCAGATTGACCGCGTTCAGCACCCCCACCACCGTGAACGCGCCGAGCCACTCGGCCGCGCCCGCGACGAGCAGCGAGCCTGCCATGAAGAACGGGAACGCGTACCGCTCGTGCACGCGCGTGGGGAGCAGGTAGAAGGCGAGGGCGACGAGCGCGAAGCCGAGCACGATCGCGTAGCGATCGTTCCGGAAGAGCAGCCCAACCGCGACGACGAGGCCGGCGGTCACAAGCAGAAGCGCACCCACCTGCACCGCCGGGACCGCGTCGAAGAGCGCGAGCGAGTCGGGGGTCCACGCGTTCGGGCCGCCGGTCATCGCGCCCGCGAGCGGGCGGGGACCGACCAGCGCCCAGAGGTTGTAGGCGTTGGCCGAGAGCACCGGATAGCGGTCGCCGAGCTGAAGGAAGAGCCCGCCGAGGCCCGAGACGTGGCCGGCCACAGGGATGCCTTGGAGCGCGGGCGAGGCGAAACGGGTGATGTCGAACGGGAGGAGGGGGATGACGAGCGCCGCCGATCCCGCGAGCAGCGCGCGCGCGATCCGTACCGGCTCGCGCTTCTGGATGAGGTGCCGCGCCACGAGCACCGGCACCAGAATGCCGAGGATGATGACGCCCTGCGGCTTGGTCACGATCGCGAGCAGCCCGAATGCGGCCGCCCACTCGGAGCGGCCGGCGATGAGCAGCAGCAGCGCGACGAGCATGGGCAGCGCGACGACGGAGTCGACCTGGCCCCACAGCGCGGAGTCGTACCACGTGACCGGGAGGAACAGGAATACGGCCGCGCCGAGCAGCCCCGCGCGCACGCCGTGCCAGCGCGAGGCGGCGGCATACACGAGCACCGCGATGGCGATGTCGGCGAGGAACGGCGCGAACTTGATCGGGAGGCTGAGCGCTCCTTCGATCCAGAGCACGTAGAGGAACGCGGGCGGGTAGTCGGCCTGGGGCGTGCTCGCATAGAAGGAGGAAGGGCCGACGCGCACCAGCGTCTCTGCCCACGACTTGAGGAGGCTCAGGTCGCCGGCGAACCCCTGGGTGGGGTAGACGCCGAATGCGAGCCACGCGCGCAGCCAGGCGCCCAGCGCGAGCAGCGCCGCGAACGGGACGTGCCTGATCACCGGAGCGCCGCGCAGTCGTACAGGCCCTGGAATCCCGTGACCGCGGTGCACGCGGTCTGTGCCCAACGCGCGCCGCCGCCACCCTGGCCGCCGGGTCCGCCACCCGCCATGACGAAGCGGATCCGCCCTTCCTGCACGTAGCGCTGGAGCTGCGCGGCGGTGGGCACGGGGTCGGCGCCGTTGAAGCCGCCCATCGACATCACGGGCCTGCCCGACGCGATCTGGATCGGCGCGGCCTGCATCGCGCTCGTCACCGCTACGAGCCACGTCTCGCTCGTGAAGCTCGCCAGCAGGTACTCGACGAGCGCGGCCTGGTTTCCCACGTTCCTCGTTGGGACGGGTGGGGGCAAGCCCCCCTGCTGGCCGGGCGCGCCGCGTTGGGGAATCCCGATCGCCGGGCGCTGGATGCCAGGAGCCTGGGGCTGCACCTGCGGGATCGGGAGGCCTTGTGGGCGCGCCGCGTTGGGGTTCGGTGGCGGCTGGGGTGCCCCCGGCGCACCCGGTCCCCGCGGCCGGAATCCATCAAGAGCCGGGCCGCCGCCCGCGCGCGCCGGACCGGAGGCAGGACCGGGGCTCGAGCCCCCGCGCTCGGCGGTCGCGTACGCGTACGACGCGGGGCCCACGAGCATCGCCACGGTGCACAGTGCCGTGACCGGGAGCATCACCCGCGCGGGCACGAAGCGCATGGGCACCACGAGCGCGCCGGCCGCCACGACCGCGAGCGTGATCGCGAGCGTGTCGACGCCCGGTGCGAACGCGGGGGTCTTGCCGAGCACGAACGAGGACCACGCGACGGTCGCGAGCGCGGCCGCACCGAGCG
>VGPA01000094.1 GCA_016875665.1 Chloroflexota bacterium
CTCGCCACGCGGCTGGCCGACGCGCTGCTCGAGCGGGGCGTCTACGTGATCGCGTTCTCGTACCCGGTGGTGCCCCGCGGCCAGGCGCGTATCCGGGTGCAGCTTTCGGCCGGCCACACGGACGAGCAGGTCGACCGCACGGTCGCCGCCTTCAGCGAGACGGGACGGACGCTGGGCATCGTGCCGTGAGGGCCCTCGTGAAGCGGCGGCCGGAGTCCGGCCTCTGGATGGAGGAGGTCGCCGCCGGTGTGGTGGGGCCGAACGACGTCATGATCCGGGTGCGCGCAGCCTCGATCTGCGGCACGGACCTCCACATCTGGGACTGGAACGACTGGGCCAGCCGCACCGTGCCTCTGCCGCTCGTGGTCGGGCACGAGTTCGAGGGGGTGATCACGGTGCTCGGGGCCGAGGTGAACGGCCTTGCGGTCGGTTCCCGGGTCGCGGTCGAGGGTCACGTCACCTGCGGCCACTGCCGCAACTGCCGGGCGGGCCGGCGGCACCTCTGCCGCAACGCGGTGGGCATCGGCGTGCAGCGCGACGGGGCCTTCGCGGAGTACGTGGTCGTGCCCGCGGCGAACGTCTACGTCATGCCGCCGGACCTGCCGGAGGGACTCGGCAGCTGCCTCGACCCGCTCGGCAACGCCGTGCACAGCGCACTCTCGTTCGACCTCGTCGGCGAAGACGTGCTCGTGACCGGCGCCGGCCCGATCGGTCTCATGGCCGCGGCGGTCGCCCGCTTCGTCGGCGCGCGCCACGTCGTCGTCACCGACGTGAACTCGTACCGCCTCGAGCTCGCGCGGCGGATGGGAGCGACGCTCGCGGTCGACCCCACCGCCTCCTCCCTCGGCGAGGTCCTGGAGCGCCTCGGCATGGCGGAAGGCTTCGACATAGGCCTCGAGATGTCGGGCAGCCCGGCCGCCGTGCACTGGATGCTCGACGCGATGAACCACGGCGGCCGGGTCGCGCTTCTGGGGATCCCCGACCGCGAGATCCCGGTGGACTTCGACCGGGTCATCTTCCGCGGGCTCACCCTCAAGGGCATCTACGGCCGCGAGATGTTCGAGACCTGGTACCGGATGGGGGTCATGCTCCAGGGCGGCCTCGACATCACCCCGGTGATCACGCACCGCTTCCCCGCCGCGCGCTTCGAGGAGGCGTTCGCCGTGGTCCGCTCGGGCCAGTGCGCCAAGGTCGTCCTGGACTGGGGTCCCGAGTGATCGGCCCGACGATCTCGCCTCCGCGCACGTCCCCGGTGGCGTAGGCACCATCGCACGCCTGTTCATCGGACCGCGCATGTTGCCGGACTGATGGCGCCGACCACATTGCCAGCGTTCGACTTGGTCATCTTCGACTGCGATGGCGTACTGGTGGATACCGAGCGGCTGATTATTCCGATCGAACGAGCCGCGCTGGCTGCGCGCGGGTGGGTCATGAGCGAAGCCGAGGTGACTGAACGGTTCGTGGGCCGACGCTTCCCGGACATGTTTTCGGAGTTCGTGGCACACATCGGCGTGGAGGCAGCGAAGGAGTGGGGCGCTCGACCTCACCCTCGCGGGCGGCGGCATGGTAGCCGCGGTGCTCCTCGCGGTCCTCGGGTTCGTCATGGCGGGGCAAGCCTCCTTCGCGCGCGAGTACGTGCGGGAGGAGCTGGCGGCCCAGAAGATCACGTTCGCGGCCGAAAGCGCGCTCACCGAGAGAGAGGAGACCTGGAAGGCGGGCTGGGCCGCCCTGGTCCAGTTCGCGGCCCAGCCGATCACCACCGGCGAGCAGGCGGAGGCGTACGCGAAGTACTACATCGCCGTGCACATGGACACCTCGGCGATCGACGCGGGCTTCCCGGGCGCGACTTACGCGACGCTGGGTGCCACCCGCACCGGCCTCACGGCTCAGATCACGGCCGCCAAGGCCAGGGGCGACACCGCCCGCGCCGCGGGCCTCGAGAAGAAGCTCGCCAGCGCGACCTCGCTGCGGGCATCAATGCAGACCGGTGAGACGCTGCGCGGCCTGCTGCTCACCGTCTACGGCTTCAGCGTCCTCGGCGAGAAGGCGGACCTCGCGGGCAACGTCCTGTACGGGCTGGCGGCGCTGATGACGGTACTCTCGCTCGCCGGCTTCGCCCACGCCCTCCCCACCCCGAAGGACCGAGTCGTGCTCGCTCTGGACCGGGGCTGGGCGGGGGCTCCGAGTCGGACCTAGCTCAGCCGGGGAGCACGACAGCAGTCCCCGAAGGACCGGCCCGCAAGGCCGGGCCTTCTCCGCGAGGTCGGGATGACCCCGCCTCAGGCTTCCGCTGGTCGCGACGCACGGAACGACGGCACCGAGGCGAGCAAGACCGCAGCCGCAACCGCGGTGACCAGGCCGCCGATGAAGAGCGCGGGACCGATCCCCACGATGGTCGCGAACGCGCCGAACCCCAGCGTCCCGATCGGCGTGATCGTCTGAAACGTCAGCACCTGCAGGCCAAGGACCCGTCCGCGGAACTCCTCCGCCGTCGCGAACTGCAGCGCGATCGTTCCGGTCGTGTACACGACCTGCAACGTGAAGCCGTATAGCACAGCGATCAGCACGGCCAACTCGAGCGCGGACTGGACCGCCAGTGCGCACATCAGGACGCCCGCGACGACTGAGGGAGCGACGGTGAGCAGGCCGGGCCGACGCATCCTGCCGAGCATCCCCGTGGTGACGGTTCCGGCGAGCGCGCCCATGCCCATGCCGGTCGCCAGGAACGAGAGCTCGGCGACGCCACCGCCAAGCCCCGACACCGCGAGCGCCGGAAGGAGGCTCTTCAGCGGCTCGCAGCCGGCCGCCAGCGCGACGTAGAGGATCAGCAGCCACCGAATCTCGGGCGCTCGCCATGCGTAGCGGAACCCGTCTCCCGCCGCGGCAACAACGGACTGACTCGCGGCGCTACCGCCGGGGTGCGTACCGATCGGCAGCATCAGCAGCAGAGCCGCGAGCTGGAGGACGGCACTGCAGAAGAGAGCAGCGGACGGACTCAGCGCTGCGGTGAGGAGCCCCGCAAACACCGGACCGAGAGATGCCGCCACCTGCTGCCCGCTGCGCAGGATGCTGACGCCGCTGATCAGATCATCGCGATGAACGATGCTCGGAACGATTGCGTGGCGCGCGGGCATGTCCACCGCGAACGTCGCCGCTAGGCACGCGGAAAGGATCATCACCGCCCCGATGCTGATGGCCCCGGTGAGATCGAGGATCGTGAGCAGGGTGGAGACGATCGCCGACGCAATCCGCGCGGCCATCAGCACCCGCCCCCGATCGACGCGGTCCGCGAGCGGGCCCCCGATCAGTCCCATCGCCAGCGCCGGACCGACCATGGCGACACTGCGGAAGCCGAGGTAGAGACTCGCCAGCGCCGATCCGCCGTCGCGCGTCGCGAGGAGCACGATGATCCAGCCGATTGCGAACACCTGCATCTGCAGCCCCACGTTGGAGCACATCAGGCCCGCCATCAGGTATCGGTATTCGCGGTAGCGAAGCGCCCCCACCGCCGTAGACGGTAGACCGCGGCTCAGCCGCCATCCGTAACCCGCGAGACAAGCGCGCTGATAGGAAGGCGATTCGTTGACATTCGTCCCTGAGGGGACGTAAAGAGCACGGAGTTCGTGACCCACTGCAAAAGGAGACGAACCTCGTGCTCAGATCCGAGAGTACCTGCGCGGTCCACGTCGATCTCGCGTCGCCCGAGGGCTCGCTCGGCGGCTGGGAGCGCGCCCTCGTCGAGGTGCGCGGCGAGCTAGTCCCGGCCCTCGCGTCTCGCGTGCTCGGCCGCTTCGAGGACCGGCTCCTCGAGCGCGCCTGCGGTGCCCGCCGCCAGCCTGTGACTCGCGTCGCGCCATTTGGCTGCCCGCGCTGCGGTGCGGGCTCCGGCTTCCGCCGCCGCGGCCGGCGCAGCCGCCAGGTGCGCAGCCGCCAGGTGCTCAGCCGCGCCGGTCATCTGGTCTTGCGCGTCGCGATGGTCGGCTGTCGCTGTGGCCATCGCTTCGCGCCATTGCTGGGCGCGCTCGGCGTTGGTCCCCGCGCCCGTCTCACCCCGGGTCTCGCGCGCCGCGCCCTGGAGCTGTGCAGTGAGCTGCCATACGCCCGAGCCGCGGCACAGCTGCGGCGCGAGGCGGGCGCGGCGCCCTCGCCGCGCAGCCTCGGACGACTCGTGCGCCGCGCCGCGGAGGTGATCGCCCTCGAGCGCTCGCGATCGCAGCTCGGCAACGTCGAGGCGGTGCTCGTCGACGAGACGCGCGTGCGCGCCGGTCCGCGCAAAGGCCAGGACGATCGCGGGCGCGAACTCAAGATCGCGCTCGCGCTCCGTCCGCCCGGGGCCGGCCGACGGATCGAGCTGCTCGGCGCGAACCTCGCGGGGAGCTGGGCCGCGCTCGGCCCGGTGCTGCACGCGGCACGCGGCGCCCGCATCGCGGTGACCGACGGCGAGTGGGGAGCCCGCTCGATGCTGGCACAGGTGTTGCCCGGGATCCCGCATCAGGTCTGCACCTTCCACGTCCGCCACTCCCTCGATCACCGGCTCTGGCAGGACGGCGTGCCCTTCGCTCGCCGTCGTGCCCTCGCGGCGAGGCTCGGCAACGCGATCGAGTTCGCGCCCTCAGCCGAAAGTGCGGAGCGCGCACTGTCCTCCGCCTTGGCCGCGGCGGAGCGGAACCGCTGGCGGCACACGACCAAGCACCTGCGCGAGGTGGCGCCGCATCTCGCCACGTGGCTGCGCTTGGACCCCGAGGGCCGGCTCACCCACACCACCTCGCTGCTCGAGCGGACCATGCGCGAAGTCAACCGGCGCGTGGACCCCGTCGGCGTGCGCTGGTCGCTCGAAGGCGCCCGGGCGATGACGGCCCTCATCCTCGCCCGTCGCTTCCAGCACCCGCGCTGGCTACGTCTGTGTCAGGATCGTGGACCAGCGACGAGTCGGGCGCGAATCTCGTGAGTCAACGAATCGCCTCGGTATCAGCGCGCGAGCGAGACCTGGTTGGCGGGTCCTTCAGCCACTCCACGTCGCCGAAGTAGTCGGCGGGCCAGGGCTTCCTCGCATAGTGCGCGTGCTCGCGGCGCGTGTCCGCGATGGTCGTGTCGGGTCCGTGCCCGGGCATGACCATGGTGTGATCGGGCAGGCTCAGCAGGTGACTGACGATCGAGTCGACGATCGTGCCGAGGTCGCCGGGTGCCGAGGTCCGTCCGGGACCGCCGCGGAAGAGCGTGTCGCCCGTGATGAGGGCGCGCCCGACCTTGAGGCAGATGGAGCCGGGTGTGTGGCCGGGCGTGTGCAGGATCGTCACCCGCCTGCCGCCGACCTTCAGCTCATCGCCGTGGCCGATGCGCCGGTCGATGCGCTCCGCCGGGACGTTGACCTCCTTGTCGCCGACGATGACCACGCCGTTCGTGGCCGCGCGCACCGCGTCATAGGTCATCCAGTGATCGTGATGCCAGTGGGTGGCGACGATCTGCTCGACGTTGCCGACCTCGGCGATCGCATCGAGGAGCGGGCGTTCGTCGAGCGGCATGTCGACGAGCAGGCTTGCCTTGGCGCCCGCGTCGTGCAGCAGGTACGCGTTGTTGCCGTACGGCCCCATAGGGCCCACCTTCACCACCGCGAACAGATCCTCGGCGTAGACGGTCGCTTTCGGGGCACCCATGCCGCGAGCGTAAGCGACGCCTTCACCGCGCTGCGCCCGAGCCGCCGCTCGCGCAGGCGCCCCGCGCCCAGAGCCCCCTTCCCGCGCTCCGCGCGCCGGCCTCGGCGGCGGCGAG
>VGPA01000095.1 GCA_016875665.1 Chloroflexota bacterium
CGCGGCGAAGGGGACGTTCCCGACGCTCCCGAACGCGGCCCGCACGCCGGGGCCGACGATCACCCCCGCGACGGCGAGCGCCGCGCTTGCGGCGGCGATGGTCGTGAGCACGCGGCGCCGGCCCGGGGCCGCGCCCGTGCCCGGCACGGTCGCGCCGAGCCACGCCAGCGCCGCGAGGAACGCCGCACCGGAGAGGGCGGCGTTCATGAACGTCGTGACCGGCTCGACCTTGGCCGGCACGCTGAGCGCGACCGCGAGCAGCCACGGGGCGAGGCCAAGGGCGGCGACCGCGCGCGGGGAACGGCCGTCCTGGAGCCACGACCCCGCCAGTGCGGCGGCCGCGAGGAACGCCGCGACCATCGCCGCGATCAAGGCCCGTTTCGCCCACTCCTTCAAGTGCTCGATCAGCGGCACCGCGATCCAGCCGGGGAGGACGTCGATGACGGCCTGACCGGCGGCGGCGGGCGCGAACGGGAGCGATCTCAGGTCGAGGATCATCGAGATCAGCAGCGCGAATGCCCCCGCCAGCAGCCCGATGAGGGTCCCGTTCCTCACCGCTCGCTGCTCGGCTTCGCCGAGCCGTCTCCGACTCGACCGCGTGTCTGGCGGCAGAGCCGCTCCTCGCCGAGCGCCATCCAGTCGCGACGATACGCGCGCGCCGATACGCGCGCGCCGATACCATCGAGGGCGATGAAAGAATTGCTCGAAGGGCGCGGCCTCGGGTTCGCGCTCCGTCCCCTGCTCGGCGCGGTCGCGCTCGGCCTCGGCATCGGCACCCTCGTCCTCGACCTCTTCGCGTGGTTCCAGTGGGGCCCGCGCGAGACCAACGGGCTCGTGTGGGGCGCCTACGTCCTGTGCGTCGCCGCCGCGGTCCTCATCTTCCTCGCGGGGATCACCGCCCTCGCGGAGATCGCCGACGTCGACGCCCGCGAGCGCTCGCTCGCGCGGCTGGACCTCGCGGTCCTCGCCGCCGGCGTCCTCGCGACCGGCGCGTCCGCCGCGCTCCGTTCGTTCGAGCTGAGCCAGGCCGGCGCCGGCCCAGCGGCGCTGATGCTGAACGTCTTCGGTCTCGTCGCCGGTGTCGTCGGCGTCGTCGTCGGCGGCAACCTCTACGCCTCGCGCGAGTGGGAAGAGATCGTCGAGGAGCTCCCGCGCGAGCGCAACCCGCGGAGGCGTGCGGCCGGCCGGGCGTGATCGAGGTCCGCGGGCTGACCAAGCGCTACCACGGCGCGTCCACGAGCGCGGTCGACGGCATCTCCTTCACCGCCGAGGCCGGACAGTTCTTCGCGCTCCTCGGCCCCAACGGCGCGGGGAAGACGACCACCATCTCGATCCTCACCACGACGCTCGCCCCCACCGGGGGCGAGGTCCGCGTCGCGGGCCACGACCTGCGGCGCGAGGCGGCTGCGGTGCGCAAAGCGGCGGGCATCATCTTCCAGCGCCCGAGCCTCGACCAGAACCTCTCGGGCGAGGAGAACGTGCGCTTCCACGCCGTGCTCTACGGCCTCCATCCCTGGCGGCCGACGTACGGGCTGATGCCGGCGGCCTACAAGCGGGACGTGAGCCGGCTCGCGGGGATCCTCCACATCGAAGAATCGATCAACCGCCCCGTGCGCACCTACTCCGGCGGCATGCGCCGCAAGCTCGAGATCGTCCGCAGCCTGCTCCACCGGCCGCGCGTGCTTTTCCTCGATGAGCCGACGAGCGGGCTCGACGTGGCGAGCCGGCGCGACCTGTGGGAGTACCTGCGCCAGGTTCGCCGCGACAGCGGGACGACCATCCTCCTGACCACGCACTACCTCGAGGAAGCCGAGGAGGCGGACGCGATCTGCATCATCGACCGCGGGCGGATCGTCGCCGAGGGCTCGCCGAGCGCCGTGAAGGCGCGGCTCGTGCAGGAGTACGTCCTCGTGGACGCGTCTGACCGCCCCGCGCTTCGCGCGGAGCTCGACCGGCGCGGCATCGCGTACGACGAGACCGACCAGATCCGCATCCCGCTCGCGGGACGGACCGTGCACGCGCTGCTGCGCGGCATCGAGACCCCGCTGACTCGCGTCACCACCCACACTCCGACGCTCGAGGACGCCTACCTCGAGATCATCGGGGCCGGAGCGAGAGAGACGGCGGCGTGAGCCAGGTCTCGGCGGTGCTCGCGCTGGCGCAGCGCGACCTGCTCAAGCTCGTCCGCGACCGGGGCCGCCTCGTCTCGGGCTTCGTCTTCCCGTTCATCTTCATCGCGTTCCTCGGAGGGACCCTGTCGGCGTCGTTCGGCGGTGCGCTCGGCTACGACTTCGTGACGTTCACCTTCACCGGCGTGCTCGCGCAGACCATCTACCAGTCCGCGGCGCTCGGGCTCGTGTCGCTGATCGAGGATCGCGAGAACGACTTCAGCCAGGAGATGTTCGTCTCGCCGATCTCCCGCTACACGATCATCTTCGGCAAGATCCTCGGCGAGACCCTCGTCGCGCTGCCGCAGGGCCTCGGCATCCTCGCGTTCGGCCTGGTGCTGGGTGTGCCGCTCAACCCGGCAAGCGTCCTCGGGCTCGTCCTGTCGTCGTTCGTGGTTGCGCTCTTCGGCGGCGCGTTCGGCGTGCTGGTGCTGTCCAACCTGCGCAGCCAACGCGTCGCCAACCAGATCTTCCCGTTCGTGTTCCTGCCGCAGTTCTTCACGGCGGGCGTGTTCACCCCGCTCCAGGGCCTCCCGTGGTACCTCGACCTGCTCTCCCGGATCTCACCGATGCGGTACGCGGTGGACTTCCAGAGGGGCATCTTCTATGGAGGCCGGCCCGAGTACGGCAGGGTGGTGCTCGCGGACCCGCTGTTCAACTTCGGCGTCATGGCCGCCGCGTTCGTGATCTTCATGGCGATCGGGACGACCCTCTTCGTCCGCGCGGAGCGCAACCGCTGAGGCCGAACGACGGCGACGGGGCCGGCGTTCGCTCTGCGATTCGGAGCGCGCAGAGCACGATCAAATCGGTACACCAGACAGGAAGAAGACCACGCGCGCGGAGATCTCGCCCGCGATGACGGTGCCGAGCCCCACGAAGAGCAGCCCGGTCGACGACTGCGTGTTCATCGGTGCGGTCCACCACGCCATCGCGGCCACGGCGCCGGTCATCAGCAGCCCGATGCCGATGCGGATCGCCGCGGCGACGGTGAGCGCTCCCTGGAGCGTGGCCTGGAGGTCGCCACGCGCGGCCGCGAAGCCGACGAGCACCAGCTGCGCGACCACGGCGATGAACACGACGAACGCCGCGCGCTGGAGCGGGCCGGTCGAGAGCTTCGGCGTGACCAGGTACCAGTGGCCGAGGAGCATCGCGGCGTTCGACCCGCCGAGCGCCAGCGCGGCGAGCGGCAGCGCCACGAGCGCCGCGGCGTCGAAGGACGCGTCGGGCGAGTTCACCGGCCGGGCGACCGCCGCGGCTCCCAGTGTCAGGACGCCGAGGATCAGGGTCGGAAGCGTGACGATGGTGCGTAGGTCGCGGGAGGGGAGGAACGCCGTCACCAGATGGAGGACGCACGCGCCGGCGACTATGACGACCCCCTGGGCGTATGCGCCCAGCGGGTCGACCGCGAGGCCGGCCCGCCCGGCGAGCTCCCGGTCCGGGAGCACCGGAACGAGGAGGGCGGCCATCACCGCGGCCACCGCGTTCACGCTCGCGGTCAGGCGGATGAAGCCGCGCGGCGCCTCGTCCCGGCGGTCGAGGAGCCAGATCAGGAAGACCCCTCCCACGGCCAGCTCCACCAGGATCACGGAGACCACGAGGGGCAATGTCGCGAGCGCCGTCATGGCGGCATGCTAGGCGCGGAAGGCGGCAGCCGCCGGAAGCTCATCGTCGATACGCCCAAGCGGCTCCTTCGGGACCGCTATCTTCTGCCCATCAGATGAAGATGCCGAGTACCCGTCAAGCCCGCGTCCTCCTGCTGTTGGGCGTTGGGCTCGGATACATCGGTCTGCTCTTCGCCCTCTTCCCGGTTTTCGACCTCGCCACCGCGATTCTGGTCGTGATCCCGGTCCTGATGAGCGGCGCGCTGTTCGGGATGACCGCGGGAGCGCTCGGTGGACTGATCGGCGCGATCGTGACGACCGTGATCCTCTCGTACCTCGGGCGCGGCGGCCCCGCCCTGTACACGCAGGCCGTCCTCGGCACGTTCGGCTTCATGGCCGTGGGCGTCGTCGCCGGGCGCATGCGTGACCTCTCGGAGCAGGTCGGGCAGCAGACACGGACGCTTGAGCGCGAGCGCCTGCAGCGCGAGCTGACCGCGCGCGAGGAGTACACCAGCGTCGTCGTGCACGAGCTGCGCAACCCGCTGATCGCCATCGGCGCGACGCTCCGCGCGGTCGCACGCGTCGAGCGCGAGGAGGCGAGCCAGGCCAAGATGCTCGCCGCGGCCCACGAGGCCACCCGCGCGCTCGAGCTCCTCGACGGACTCAACGACGTTTCGAGCATCGAGTCGGGGCGCATGCGCTCGGTCTTGCGTGCGACCGACCTTAACGCGATCGTGCGCGGGGCCGTCGACGCCGTGGGCGAGGTCAGCCACCAGGTGTCGCTGCGCGCGTCCGATCTCCCGGTCGTCGTGCTCGGCGACGAGCGGCGCCTCGGGCAGGTGGTGCGGAACCCCATCTCGCATGCGGCGAAGTACTCGCCGCCCGGTGCGCCGGTCGAGGTGACGGTGGATGTCGGGCCGGACCGCCGCTCCGCCGTGGTGCGCGTCCACGACTACGGGCCGGGGGTGCCACCCCCCAAGCGCGGCCGCCTGTTCCAGAAGTTCGCGCGCCTGACCACCGCGGGCGGCACGAGCGGCTC
Organism: Chloroflexota bacterium; assembly: GCA_016875665.1. Taxonomy (GTDB): domain Bacteria; phylum Chloroflexota; class Limnocylindria; order P2-11E; family P2-11E; genus SHYN01. The sequence goes on from VGPA01000095.1 coordinate 4,809, forward strand.
CGGGCTCGGGCTGTACATCAGCCGGGGGATCATGCGCGACCACAACGGGGACATCAGCGCCGAATGGCCCGCGGGTGGCGGCTCCGCGTTCATGCTCACCCTTCCGCTCGCCCCGCGATGACGCGCGCGGACCCGGAGACGGTGCTCGTCCCCGCGGGCGAGGCCCGCCTCGGCGACCCCGCCGAGCCAGTCCACGTCGCGGTGTTCGCCGTCGCGCCGCGCCTGGTGTCGGCCGCCGAATTGGCCGAATCCGGCGGGGAGGCCGGCGGCGCCGAGCCCGCGGCGGTGACCTGGGCCGACGCCGTGCGCTACTGCCGCTGGCTCAGCCTCGCAACCGGGCACACGTACCGGCTGCCCGACGAGCGCGAGTGGGAGAAGGCCGCGCGCGCCGGCGTGCTCGAGGGTGTCGCGGTCGTCGAGTGGACGAACACGTGGACAGGAGGAGCGCGCGTGCTGCGGGGCGGAGGCTCGCTCGCCGCTCGCACGACTGAGGCCGCTCGCGCCGGATTCCGCGTCGTGCGGGGAATGACCGGGCGCTGAGCACCGCGCGCCTTAGAGGAAGAGCGCGACCGCCGCGAGCGCGAGACGGTAGGGGACGAACCAGAGCAGCGTCCGCGCGCGCAGGAAGCGCATCAGGAACGCGATCGCCGCCAGTCCGGCGACGAACGCCACGGCGAAGCCCACACCGAGCGCGGTCGGATCGGCCGTGAGCGTCGCCAGGCTCCGCGCGTCGAGGAGCGTCTTGGCGCCGGCGCCCGCGATCACCGGCGTGGCGAGCAGGAACGAAAGCCGTGCCGCCTCGTCGCGCGCGAAGCCGCGCGCCAGCCCGGTCGAGATCGTGATGCCCGAGCGCGAGATCCCGGGCAGGAGCGCGACGGCTTGCGCCGCGCCGACGGCGAGCACGTCCGCCGGTCCGAGGTGCTC
>VGPA01000096.1 GCA_016875665.1 Chloroflexota bacterium
GCGGCGGAGGCCCCGAGGGTCGGCAGGCCGCCGATCGCAGCCGTCGCCGCCGCCCAGGCGGCGGGGATCGCGACGAGCGGGTTGAGCAGCCGCCGACGACTCGCGGAGAACGCGCCGGACGATTGCTGTGACTTCACGCTTCTCTCTCCCTCCGCCTCCGTGCTGGGAACCCGGATGCCCTCTGTGCGCATTTCGGCGATTCTCGGAAGCCACGCATCAAGTCGGACAGGTCCGGAAGTCACCTCACCGTGGGACCTTCGGCAGGTGGGGGCGATAGTCTGCGCGCGTGGAGCTGGTGATCATCGGGGCGGGCACTCCGACGCCGACGGCGGAGCGCTTCGGCAGCGCCTGCCTGGTGGATCTTGGTGCCGAGCGGTACCTGTTCGACTGCGGTCCCGCGACGACGCACAAGCTCGCCCGCGCCGGGTACTCGCCGGCGGCCGTCAACGGCCTGTTCTTCACGCATCATCACTTCGACCACGACGCGGACTACGCGTGCTTCGCGCTGAGCCGCTGGGATCAGGGCGGGGATACGCTCCCGGCCCTGCGCGTCTGGGGACCGTGGCCGACGGCTGAGGTCAATCGGCGGCTGTTCGGGCCGAGCGGCGCGTTCATCTTCGACATCGTCGCGCGGGTGGAGCACCCCCTCAGCCAGCAGGTCCACCGGGAGCGCGGCGGGGCGCTTCCGCGACGCCCGCCGTCGTTCGAGGTGAACGAGCTGACCTCCGGAGCGGCCATCGAGGGCCAGGGCTGGCGCGTCACCTGCGCCACGGTCGAGCACGCGCAGCCGTTCCTCGAGTCGCTCGCCTACCGGCTGGAGTCAGGAGGGGTTTCGACCGTGTTCGCCGGGGACGCGCGCCCCAGCGATGCGCTCGCGGATCTGGCTCGCGGTGCGGACACGCTCATCGTCAACGTCGGCGTCGCGCGCGGTCCGGAGACGTCGCTCGCGGTGATGGACCCGACGCGCGCGGGGCTGCTCGCCTCGCGCGCGGCGGTGCGCCGGCTCGTGGTGACGCACCTGGGGGCTCGGCTCACCGATGCCGAGGGGCGGCGGACCATGATCGCCCAGGTCGCGGCGAGCTTCGCGGGCGAGATCGTCGTCGCGGACGAGCTGATGCGCCTTCGCTGACCCCACCGGTCTACACTCCGGCCGGCGCCGCGCACGATGATGAGCGGCAGCGCAGGTGAAGTCGGTGCATCGCTTGCTGTGGGTTCTCTCGGTCGTCCTCGGCGTCTATTTCGTGTTGATCGGCGCGCAGCACTTCATCCTCCCGCCGGGACTGCCGTCGACGATGGCCTGGATGTACGAGCTCACAGCGACGCAGCACACCGTCGCCGGCGTAGCGGAGATCCTCGGGGGGCTCGGGCTGATCCTCCCCGGGCTCCTCGGCAGGCAGAAGGGGCTCACCCCGCTCGCGGCCGCCGGGCTCACGCTGGTCATGGTTCTCGCCGCCGGGTGGCACCTCCCGCGCGGCGAAGTCGTGAACATCGTGACGAACGTGGTGCTGGGCGCGCTCGTGGCGTTCATCGCCGTGCGCCGCTGGGAGTGGCGCCGGGCGGCGTAGCGGGTCGGTGGCGCCCGCCCAGAAGCTCGGGTGCGGGCGCTCGCCAGGGAATGATGGCGGCCGGCATGGTGCCGAACGGCCCTACGCGGACTCTTGGCCGTTGACCACGATGCGCCCGTGAGCGTGCTCGCGTCCGCGCCGCCCGTCGGCGATCCGGACGCCCTGGGCGACCTCTCCGCTGCCGCGCGGGCGGACCTCGACGCGGCGGCACGGCACTTCGAGCTGGCGGAAGGGGAGGCCCTCTTCCGCGAAGGCGACGAGGCGCGCCGCGTGTACGCGATCGAGCACGGCCGGCTCAAGGTCACACAGGGCACCCCTGACGGCCGCGAGGTCGTGCTCAACCTCGCCGGCCCGGGCGACGTGCTCGGCTGCTCGGCGCTGCTTCGCCGGCCGGCCCACCCGGCGTCGGCCGTGGCCGTCTCCTACGCCGAGGTGCAGGCGTGGCCCGCACCCGTGATGCAGGCGCTCATGGCGCGGCACGCCGACCTCACCGCCGCGATGCTCGGCGTCGTGGGTCGTCGATTCGAGGAGCTGCGCGGCCGCTTCACGGACCTCGCCACGCAGCAGGTCGAGCAGCGCCTGGCGCGCGCGCTCGTGCGGCTGGCCCACCAGCTGGGACGGCGGACCGGTGAGGGAATCGTGGTCGAGGTCTCGCGCGAGGATCTCGCCGCGCTGACCGGCACGACGGTCTTCAGCGCGAGCCGGATTCTCGCCGATTGGTCGCGGCGCGGGCTGATCGGTGCCCCGCGGGGGCGGATCGTCATCGCCCGGCCGCATGAAGTGACGTCCCTCGCCGAGGGGATTCCCGATGCCTTGTTGCGCTAGCGCAACGACTTGCCCCCCGGTCCGCCGCACGCTGCGGGCGTGGGCACGCCGATCGGGCCGAACGAACTCGTCGAGGACGTCCTCACGCGGAGCCCCGGCACCGCAGAGTGTTCCGCGCGCACCGGATGGCCTGCGTCGGCTGCTCGCTCTCGCGGTTTCAGCGCATCCGCGACGCCGCCGGCACGTACGGGCTCGACCTCGCGGCCTTCCTTGAGGAGCTGCGCGCAGCGGCCGGCACCGGCGTCGACTAGAAGGAGGAGGACATGCGCGGACTCAACGGGCGAGCGGCACTCGTGGCCATCGCGGTCGCGGCGCTCATCGGCGGCACCATCCTGGGGCGGGTCACCTCCGGGCTCGGCGGAGGCGGGCTCGGCGAGATCGCCGCGTCGCGCGGGCTCACCGCGGACGAAGCGGCGGGCGCGCTCAAGAGCTTCGTGGCGCCGGGGAAGTACGACGAGTACGTCCTGCTCGCCTCGGGCGGCCACTCGGGCCAGGTGCACTTCGTGGGCATTCCGTCGCTGCGCCTGTTGAAGACCGTGCCGGTCTTCACGCCGGAGTCCTGGGCCGGCTACGGCCAGAAGGCCGACTCGGGGGAGGCGGTGCTCCGCGGCGGTTCGAGCACGGCGAAGAACAACGAGCAGCTCACCTGGGGCGACACGCACCACCCGGCGCTCTCCGAAACGAACGGCACGTACGACGGTCGGTGGGCGTACATCAACGACCGGGCGAACGGCCGCCTCGCGATGATCGACCTGCGCGACTTCAAGACCAAGCAGATCATCGACCTGCCCAACATGGGGACCTCGCACGGCGGCGTGTTCGCCACGCCGAACACCGAGTACGTCCACGTGTCGAGCATGCAGCCCGTGCCGCAGACCCCGAACGGGTACGCGCCGCTGGAGCAGTACGCGGAGCACTTCCGCGGCATGAGCGCGTGGATCGCGATCGACCCCGCGACCGGCCGCGGCGACGTCGCGCGCAGCTTCCAGATCGAGCTGCCGCCGTACACGCAGGATCTCGGCGACGTCGGCAAGAAGGCGTCGGCCGGGTTCGGCTTCATCAACTCGTACAACACCGAGATGTCGGTGGGTACGGCCGACCGCGAGGGCAAGCCGCTCGAAGTGGGGGCGGCGAAGAACGACTACGACTTCCTGCACATCATCGACTGGCAGAAGGCGCAGACCGTCGCGGCGACCGCGGGCAAGACGGTGCTGCGCAACGGCATGCGTGTGATCACGCTGCAGACCGCGATCGACGACGGACTCCTCTACTTCGCGCCCGAGCCGCGCAGCCCGCACGGTGTGGACGTGAGCCCGGATGGCAACTACATCGTCGTGGGCGGCAAGCTCGACCCCCACGCGACGATCTACGACATCGACATGATCAAGAAGGCGATCGCCGACCGGAACTTCTCCGGCCGTGATCGCTTCGGCGTGCCGATCCTGAAGTTCGAGGCGGTCGTGGCCGCCCAGGTCGAGCTGGGCGCGGGCCCGCTCCACACCCAGTTCGACAACAAGGGCAACGCCTTCACCAGCCTCTTCCTCGAGAGCGCGGTCGCGAAGTTCACCCTCGGGCCCAAGGCCGGCGTCGCCGCCGGAAACGCGTTCAAGCTGGTGGACAAGGTCGACGCCCACTACAACATCGGCCACCTCGCGACGACGGAGGGCGACACCGTCTCGGCCGACGGCAAGTACCTCGTCGCCCTCAACAAGTGGTCGATCGACCGCTACCCGACGCTCGGCACTCTCAAGCCGCAGAACATGCAGCTGATCGACCTGTCCGGCGAGAAGATGAAGGTCGTCGCGGAGGCGCCCGTCGGCTACGGCGAGCCGCACTACGCGCAGATCATCAAGCTCGACCGGCTGGCCAAGTCCCTGCAGGTCTACCCGGTGGGCACCGACCCACTGACCTTCAGGCCCTCGACGCACGCGACCGCCCTCGGCAGGCAGCGGATCGAGCGCAGCGGCACGACGGTGGACGTCTACATGACCGTCATGCGCAGCCACTTCGCGCCGGACGTCGTCCGCGTGAAGAAGGGCGACACCGTCCGCTTCCACCTGACGAGCGTCGAGACGACGGCCGACGCGACCCACGGCTTCGCGATCCCCGGATACAATGCCCAGGTCTCGCTCGATCCGGGCGAGGTCGTCAGCATCGAGATCAAGGCCAATACCGTCGGCACCTTCTCCTTCTACTGCACGGAGTTCTGCTCGGCTCTGCATCTCGAAATGCAGGGCTGGCTGCTCGTGGAGCCCTGACATGACGAGTGATCGGAGGACGCGAGCGATGACCATGCGTGCCGCCCTGTTCGCGCTCACGCTGTTCGCCGCCGCCGCCGCCGCCTGTGGAGGCGGCGGCGGGTCGGGCGGCGGCCCGGAGATCCGCGTGACCCTCAGCGACTACGCGTTCGTGCCCGCGACCATCGAGATCCCCGCGGGCACGGCCGCCCGCCTCGTCGCGAAGAACACCGGCTCGGTCGAGCACGACTTCACCGTGGACAAGGTCGGTTACAAGCTCCTCTCGCCGACGGGGCGGGAGGTGTCGAAGAGCATCGGGCCGCTCCAGGCCGGCACGTACGAGGTCACCTGCTCGGTGGCCGGCCACGTGGAGCTGGGCATGAAGGCGACCCTGGTCGTCAAGTAGCGGCCGAGGACGCACGATGACCGGACGGATCCAACCCCGCGGGCGCGGCTGGATCCGGCCGGTCGTCGGCGCGGCCGCGCTCGCGCTCCTCGCCCTCACCCTCGTTTCGGCGGCGCCGATCTGGGTCGCGTTCCTCGACGCGCCGCAGTATCCCCGTGGCCTCACCCTCTACGTCCACGGCGATCGGATCGCGGGCGACGTGGACGAGATCAATGGTCTGAACCACTACATCGGCATGCGCACCCTCTCGCCCGACGTCGTGCCCGAGATGCGTCTTTGGCCGCTCGCGCCCCTCTCCTCGGCGGTGCTCGTCGTTCTCGCGCTCGCGCTCCGCGGTCCTCCGAGCGTCCTGGCCCGGATCGGACTTTGGGCCGTGCCGCTCGTGGTGCTGCTCGACATCCAGCGCTGGCTCGTGGTTTTCGGCCGCGACCTGGACCGCGACGCCGCGCTCAGGCTGAAGCCGTTCGTCCCGCTGGCGATCGGTCCGACGAAGGTCTGGAACTTCGAGATCTGGGCCGTACCCGGCCCGGGGCTGATGATCCTCCTGCTCGTCGCACTCGCGGTCACGATCGCGGCGCGGACCTCGCGTCTCGGACGGCCGCCCGACGGCCGCCGGATGACCGGGTTGCTCGCGACCACCG
>VGPA01000097.1 GCA_016875665.1 Chloroflexota bacterium
GTTCTGGCGCCCGCAAGCAGAACGACTTCATCGCGACCATGTCCTGCCGCGGTGAGAACCGGCTCGCGATCCTCGACGGCCTGCGCCGGATGGTTGCCCGATGAGGAGGCGGCTGGCTTGGCTCCTCGCGGCCGCGCTCGTCCTTTCGTCGTGCGACGAGAACATGGAGGCGACCGGTGACTTCGTCTTCGGCGTGCTGAACGCAACCGGAGGGAGGATCGACGCGAACGATCCGGCGAAGACGCTCCAGAACACGCTCTCAGGCGAGACCATCGGCAATACGAAGGGCGATCCCGTGCTCAACACGACGCGGAACATCGCGGCGCAAACGGCGCTCGACGACACGGACTCGTACGCGTTCGCGCTCCGCGGCAAGAAGCCGAGCATCGCGGACGTCGACGAGGGCATCAAGAAGTACGACGCGGCGGTCTTCATCACTCCGGGCGACGACCAGCACGCTCAGCAGCGCGCGGCCGCACATGCAGCTCGCGCGAGCTTCTTCATGACCTCCGGGGACGTGCGGCGCGAGTCCGGAGGGGCGGGCGACGCCTCGGTGGAGTACCAGCAAGCGGGCAGGGATTTCGAGGAGGCGGGGCGCCGCGACCTCCGCGATCCCCAGCGTGGCAACAACCTCGCGCAGGCGTCGCACGCGTTCTACACCGGCGGCGACAAGGCGAAGGCCTGCGCGCTGGCGCGTGAGGCGATCGCGTCGCGAACCGACCAGGCACACGGCGCGTTGGCCGTGCGGGTGCAGCAGCTCAGCTGCGGCTAGCGGAGGCCGTGCTGCAGGTCGTGTCCAGGTTCACCGTCAGCGCGGAGACGGGCGGGGTGGCGTACTGGGCACACATCGGCGGATTCGTCGCAGGGCTCACCCTGGCGCTCGTGTTGGGCCCGTCGCGGGCGACTCGGGCGGACGGATGCCCGCTGTGCCGTGAGCACGGGGTCGCGACGCTGCTCAGGCCAGGCCGATGACCTGCTCGTAGCCGCGGATCAGGCCGACCCGGTCGGTCTTTAGGACCTCGCGGATCGTACGCGCGACGGCCGAGGCGTGGCCCTCGCGGCTGTTCTCCTCGCAGGTGATCCGCAGCATCTCGTCGGGAGCCGACATCACGATCTCGTGCCGGCCGAAGATCCCGGCCACTCGCAGGCTGTGGATCCGGACACCGCCGTGCTCCGCTCCGCGCGCTCCGGGCAGGCTCTCGTGCCGCACGCCCGCGTCGACCATGTTCTCGCCGCGGGACTCGCGGATCGCGCGCGCGATGGTCACCGCCGTGCCGGAGGGGGAGTCGGCCTTGCCGTCATGGTGCGTCTCGATGATCTCGGCCCGATCCAGATAGCGCGCCGCGATCCGCGCGAAGTGCATCGCGAGGGCGGAGGAGACGCGGAACGTCGGGCAATGGAAGACGGCGAGGCCCTCATCGCGGGCGACCTGGTCGATGGAGACGAACGCGTCCTCGGTGATCCCGGAGGTTCCGCTGACCACGCGCGCGCCGGAGCGGAGCGCGGCCATGATCAGCCGAGGCGCGACGGGGCCGCGGGTGAAGTCGACCATCACATCCGCGCCGTCCAGGAGCTGGCCCGCGGTGCGCTCGCCGGCGCTGCCGAAGCCGCCGACGATCTCGAGGTCGTGCTCCTGAGGAAGCTGGCTCATCATGACCCGGCCCATCCGGCCGGTGCCGCCGGCGACGACGACCTTGGTGAGGCGCGTCCGGGTGGGGGTGGGTGTGCCCGTTCGGGTCGCCAGCATGTCGAGCCCTCCTTCTTTACGAAAAACGGAGGCCGGCGCGCCTCACGCACCGAACCTCCGAATAGACGGAAAAACCGTCAGGAGAGCTCGTGCAGGCAAGCGCTCCGCACCGGGGTGCTACCCCCAGTGCGACAGTCCGGCGTCTTCCGAGCGCCAGACCACGAGTCGGACTTGAGCGATCCGACCCGTTCGGCGCGAGACCCTGACGGCGCATCACCGGAAGCTCGTTCCTCAGCGACCGCTACTGTCCCGCGCACCTCAAACCAGCACCGCGTATTCGATTTGCCTGAAACCATACTCCAACCGGACGCTGGTGAACAGCCCCCCGCCGTCAGTCATGAGGGGTGGCGGCGAGCCCCAGGGGTCCCGGGCGAAAAGCCCCCGCCCCGATAGACTGCGCGCCCATGTCCGAGGCACTTCTGATCGGCCGCCTGATCTTTGCCTTCTACTTCGCCGAGGCGGGATACCGCAACGTCCGCGGGAGCGGCAACATCATCGCGGGCATGCGCACGCAGCCCCGGTACCCGCCCTACATGAGGGCGGCGCCGGCGCTCTTCACGCACGCGAGCAACGCGTGCCTGGTGCTCGGCTCACTGTCCGTCGGGCTCGGGGTGTGGGGCGATCTGGGCTCGCTCCTGCTCATCGGGTTCCTCGTGCCGGTCACCCTGGTGACCCACGCCTACTGGCGGATCGAGGATCCGGCGGAGAAGCGCCTGGCGCGCATGGGATTCTTCCGGAACCTGGGCCACGTGGGGGCGTGCATCTTCCTGTTCGGCGTGTTCGCGAGCGCGACTCCGCTCAACCCCACGCTCACGTCGCCGCTCCTCACGATCCGATAGCGGCGCCGTCGCGGCGAGGACGTGGTTGGGGTCGGTGACCCGGCGGGGCTGACGACCGGACTACCCCTCCGCGATCTCAGGAGCGTGGAGCGCGGAGCCGGGCCTCGGCCTGGACGCGGGCCCAGGCCTCGTCGACCGAGCGCGCGAGTGCGGCGCGGTCGCCGGAGTTCTCGATCACCGTCGTGGCGGCGTCGCGGTACGCCGCCTCGGTCGGCTGGCTCGCGAGGCGCGCCGTGACCTGCTCCGCCGTCATGTCGCGCCCGACCGCGCGCTCGACCAGCGTGTCGCGCGGGGCGAGCACGACCCAGATCCGGTCGCAGGCGTCCTTCAGCTTGCCCTCGTGGCCATCGATGAGCTTGGCGTTTTCGAGCACGAGGATCTCCGAGTCGGCGAGGGCATCGCGCACCTCGCGTACGCGCTCGGTCACGCGGGGGTGAAGGATCCCCTCGAGCACGGCGAGCTGTGCGGGATCGGCGAACACGATCGCCGCGAGCCTGCGCGGGTCGATGGTTCCGTCCGCGCCGAGGATGTCCCGGCCGAAGCGGCGCACGATCTCGTCGAAGCCGAGCGTGCCGGGCCGCCGCTCCTCACGCGCGAGCTGGTCGGCGTCGATCACGCGGGCGCCGTGCTCCTCGAGCAGCGCGCGCACGGTCGACTTGCCCGCGCCGATCGGGCCGGTGAGCCCGACGAGGAACGCGGTCATCGAACGATGCCTGCCACCCTCGGCGTGGGCGAGCCCAGTCGGTGGACGGAGAGCACGTAGTCGGCATCGGCGCGCCATGCCTCGCGGTCCCAGGTGGACCAACGCTCCTCGAGCGCGAGCCCGGCCTCCGTCGCCAGAGCGTCGTACCGCTCCGGGCTCAGATGCTCGCGCCGCGAGAAGCCGGCGACGAGGCGGCCGCCGGGCGGGAGATGTCGCGCGATCCGGCGCACGACCTCGGCCTCGCTGTCGGGCGTGAGCAGGATCATCACATTCCCTGCCGCGATCACGAGGTCGAATGTCCGCCCGAGCTCGAGCTCGGCGAGATCGGCCACCACCCAGGGCACCGCGGGCGCCTTCCGGCGCGCCGTGACGAGCATGTCGGGATCGAGATCGACGCCGACCACGTCCACACCGCGGCGCGCGAGCTCGCGCCCGACCCGTCCCGTGCCGCAGCCCGCGTCGAGCACCGACCGCGGCGTGAAGCGCATGACGAAATCCGCCTCGCCGTGCACGTTCTCGCCCGCCGCCGCCGCGCGGTCGTACCGCGAGTCGTAGTCGTCGCCCACCAGGTCGCGGACCGACAGCCAGCGGTTGCGCCGCTCGGCGCTCATGGTCAGCGCTCCGCGGCGGCGGACCTCGCGCGCAGTGGCTGCCAGTAGTAGCTGCGCCACCCGGCGGCGATCTCGCGCTCGTAGCGCGACGGCACGCCCGACTGGCGGAACGCGATGCGCGCCCCGCCCGGCGCCTTCGAAAGCGTGAACGTGGCCTTCGAGTAGACGCCCACCGGCCAGTTGTTCGCGCGCCACGTCTGCTTGATGCGCTTGTTCTTCACCAGCTCGAGGCGCGTCCCCTCGAGGTCGCGCCCGACCGTGAAGCCGCCGCACACCTTTGGGCTGACCGTCGTCTTCTGTCCGGACAGCGAGCTGTGCTTCTTGGAATCCATGAGCACGCCGTAGATGTCGGCAGGCGTCGCGCCACAGATGGTCGCCGTCTGCTGGATCGTCCTCGTTCCCGCCATGAGAACCCTCCCGCTACGCTTCGGCGCGAGCATATGCCGCCTGGGCTGTAAATCGCCTTTGCGGCCATCTCGACGACCACCGTCGTCCTCTGCTTCGTGTCCGCCGCCTATCAGTTCGTCGCGCTCGTGCGCCAGCGCAGGCAGGAGACGACGCTCACGCTCATGAAGACCGCCGAGCCGCCGGCGCTCTTCTCCAGCTCGATCCGCCGCATCTTCGAGCTGCCCAACGACGCGCCCCCGGAGGCGATCCACGCGCTCGGTCCCGAGCTCGAGCAGGCGGTCCTCCAGGCGTGCGTCAACTTCGAGAACCTGGGATACCTCGTGTACGCCCGCCTGATCCCGCTCCACATGGCGGACAATGTCGTCGGCGGCATGGTCCGCCTGACCTGGAGGAAGAACCGCTCCTACTTGATGCGGTTCCGGGCGGACAGCCCCGCGGCGTTCGAATGGCTCGAGTGGCTGTACGACCGCTTCGAGCAGTACCCCTCCAAGACCGACAGCGCGGTCGGCGCGCACGTGACCCGGCGTTCCTGGAAGCCGTGAAGCGGGGTTCAGTCCTAGCGGTCAGTACCCAGGTCGCGCCGAGCCGGGCGCCGACGCCGGGCTGAACAGGGGCACGCGCGCGCCGATCACGGCGCACGCCGCCGCGAGCAGTAGCCCGGATCCCGCGAGCATTCCGGCGACGCCGAAGGTCGTCGCGATCGAGCCGGGCGCGAGGGTGCCGAGGGGCAGGGCTCCTTCGAGGATCAGACCCTGGACGCCGACGAGCCGGCTGCGCAGATGGTCCGGCACCGCTCGCTGGACGTTCGCCATCAACAGCCCAGCGGAGAAGATCATCAGTCCGCTCACGCACGGGAGGAGCAGGAGCGCGACCGGCAGCTCGAGTTGTGCCGCGAGCAGCGCGAGCGCGATCCCGGAGCCGGCCGCCGTTCCGAGCACAAGGCGCTGGCGCCCCCCGGGTCCTCCGATGGTGGCGGGCGTCAGGCCGCCGACCAGCTGACCCGCGCCCGCGGCGGCCGCCATCCACGAGAGCTCCCGCACGCTGACGCCAAGCGCGTCGCGCCCGAGCGCCGGCAGAGCGATCGGCGATGGCGCCGCCGAACAGGGAGAGGCTGAGCCCGGGGATCGCGCGCGCGAGCCCGGCGAGGCCGAGATACAGGGGGCGCAGCTCCGGCGTTCCGTCGCGCTCCGCCAGCTGGATCACCAGCCAGCCCAGGCCGAAGACCTGCATCGTGATGCTCACGCACGCGACCGCGAAGCCGACCCAGAAGATGCGGAATTCGCGGACGCCGAACGCCGCGAGCGCGGACGACCTCACGTGAGGGCGATGATCGCGCTTCCGAGGCGGGCGGTGCGGGGGGGTT
>VGPA01000098.1 GCA_016875665.1 Chloroflexota bacterium
GCCCCGGCGGCGGCACCGCGCACGCGGGGCGGCGCGCCGAGGAGGAACTCGCGCACCGCGCGGAACGGACCCTCGCCCCGGAAGCCGCTCTCAAGAACGTGCTGCGCCGCGGCGCGGAGCGCCTTGCGCTGCTCGGCGTCGTTGCGCGGCGGCTCGCTGATGATCGCCCGCGGGATGTCGCGGCTCGGCCCCTGCTTCAGCTCGATCAGGCCCCGCACGCTGTCGAGCGCCGTGACGTCCCCGGCCTCCTTGGTGGTGGCCGGGTCGAACGCCTTGTCGTCCACGTCGAACTTATGCTCCTGATGCTCGAAGCGGAATTCGCGCACCCGCGACTTCTTCTCCGGGCGCTCCTTCCCTGTGGGCACCAGGCCCGCGATCGACCCGCTCTCCTCGAAGAGCTCCTCGTCCGTCATGCCCAGGCGGCGGAAGTGCTCCCACCACTGCGGGCGGGCCTCCCGCCGGTGCCATGACAGGAGCGCGGCGAGGAGCCTGCGGGCGCGCTGCTCCGGATCATCTGCGGTCCGATCCTCGGGCAGTCCGGTGCGGAGGTGGCTGATCAGCCCCGCGCTCTCGGCGTCCTCCTTGCGCTGCGCATCGCTTGGGTCGCCGTCCGCCGGCGCCGGGCGCGCGATGGGACCGAGGCGCCGCTCGGCGTCGGCGCGCCGCGCTTCCAGCCAGCCGCGGAGGAGCGCCGTCGAGACGCAGTCCTCCTCGTTGTACGCGCGGATCTGCTCGAGCCGCCCCGGGTCCTGGTCCCGGACCCACTCCTCGTACGCGACCACGCTGCCGCCCGCTTCCTTGATGTCCGCCGTGCGCTTGGCCATGTAGAGCGGCTCGAGCTTCTTGATCGAGTACGACTCCGTGCCGATGAGCAGCGCCTGCCGCACCACCTGGTGCAGGTCCACGAGCGCCTCGCCGCGGAGCAGCCGGTCGACCTCCATCTCGCGCGTCCCGTGGCGCTGCGCGAGGCGCGAGAGCGCGGTCCGCTCGTACGACGCGTAGTGGTAGACGTGCATCGCGGGGTCCGCGTCGAGCCGCGCGACGAGGAAGTCCACCGCGTCCTCGAACGCGCGCTTCTCCCCCGGGCGGTCGTGGCCCCAGAACGCAGTGAAGCGATGGCCGCCGCCATCCTCCGTGACGAGCCCGAAGAGATACTCGAGCCCGCCGGGGTCGTCCTCGCTCGCGTCGTCCACGAAGAACGGGTCGCCCTCCATGTCGACGAACACGTCGCCGGAGGACGGCGCGGGCAGGAGCGCGAAGCCGCGGCGCGGCTCCAGCGGGAGCTCCTCGTACGGGATCCGCCCGGACTCGCGACGCTCAACCTGGAGCCGTGCCTGCGCGCGAAGCCGCCCGAGCGTCGCGTCCCCGATCCGGGGGACGTGGGCGATCGCACTCGCCCCGAGGGCGGCGACCGTCGCGACGCCCGCGGCCGCGAGCTTTCGCGCCTGCTCGCCGCGGAGGTTCGCGACGAGCGTGAGGTGGTCGTCGGCGCGCCTGCGCGCGTCGCACACTTCGGCCCAGCGGCACGTGCCGCAGTGCTCCACTGCGTCCGGGTAGGTGGCCGCGTCGCCCGCGGCGAGCGCGCGCTCGAAGCGGGCCTTCACCGTGCGGTAGTACGCGCCGACCTGGCCCAGCGGCACCGTCTGACGCTTGTTGTCTCCGGTGATCACGTGGATCCGCTCCACCGGCGCGGCCTGGACGCGAGCCACGTGCTCGGCGTACGAGGCGAGCTGGACCACGGCCGAGGCGCGCACGCTTCGGGCGAGCTTGGTGTCGGCGACCTCGTACGACCACGCGCCGAGCGCGCTCGGGCGCTCCACGCGCTCAAGGAAGTCGGCGTAGCCGAGCCAGCGGCCATCGAAGAAGGCGGCCTGGTAGATGACGTCGGGGCCGTCGCCCATCGCCGCCACCGTGCGCTCGTGCGCCTCACGCAGCCCGGCGAGCGTGAACGCCCCGTGCTCCGGCCGCGTGATCTCGACGACGCGCGCACCGGACGCGCGCCGGCGGGCGAGCTCCCGCGCCTCGTGGTCGAGGCCACGCTCGGCGAGGAGGTCGAGCTGCGCGTCGGCGCGCACCGGCCGGGCAGTCTCGCCGCGCGTGACGCTCACCTCGAGCCGGGTGAGGTGCTCGCAATACAGGTGGCCGACGAGGTCGGAGGGGCTGAGGACGAGCTGGCCCTCGACGACCTGCACGTCGGCGATCCTACCGCCACGCGTCCCACGCCTCTCCTGTCATGTACGGAATGACGTACAGGCAGATGTACACTCGGGCGATGGCCGAGGAGTTCACGACCGTCGCCCGCCTCCGGGCTGAGCTCGCCACGGTGCTGACGAAGCTCGCAAGGGGTGGACGTCCTCTGTACGTGATGCAGCGTGGCCAGCCGCGGGCGGTGCTTCTGGACGTCGAGCGCTACCGGGCGCTCATGGAGCAGCTCGAGTACCTGGATGACTCGCTCGAGGCGGTGCTTGGCCGCGAGCGGCGGCGCGCCGGGGAGCCGTCGCGGCCCCTTGCCGACGTGCTGCGCGATCTGAGCGCGAAGCAACCGCGCCGTAAGGCCGTCCGCAAGACCCGTGCCGTATCTCGTTGAGCTGCAGCGGAGCGCGGAGCGCGATCTTCTTCGCCTGAGCCCAACGCTCCGCGCGCGGGTACTCGATCGTGTCGGCATGCTCGCCGCGGAGCCGCGGCCCGCCGGCAGCCTGCGGCTCGCCGGGGTTTCGGGCGCCTTCCGACTCCGTGTCGGCGACCACCGCGTCGTGTACGAGGTCGACGACCAGGCGCAAGTCGTCGTGGTGACGCGCGTTCGGCACCGGCGGGAGGTCTATCGCGACCTGCGCTGAACCGAACGCCTTGCCCCGGCGTTGTATAAGGAGTCATGGACCTCTTCGAAAAGCAGGCGCAGGTCCAGTCGCTCTTCCAGACCTCACCGGTCGACGCCGCCTACGCCTCGGGCCGCGGCAGCAAGCTCGCCAGCGGGTACTCGGATATGGACGTCGCCGTCCTGCTCCTGGACAAGGTCAGAGCGGACGAGTTCCTCGAGTACCAGCTCTTCCTGACGAGCGAGCTGGCCAAGGCGCTCGAGACGAGCGACCTCGACGTGCTCATCCTGAACCGCGCGTCGCTGCTCCAGCGGGCCAACATCATCCGCTCGTGGTCGCTCCTCTATCAAAAAGACCAGCGGCGGCGGGTTCGGTTCGAGGCGCGCGCGGCGATGGAGTTCCTGGAGTTCCAGAAGTTCGACGTGCTCCAGTCCAAGGCGCTCGCCGAGCGGATGCAGGGCGACCGTTTCGCGATCGACGAGGAGTACGTGCGCGGACTTATCTCGCGCCTCCGCGAGTACGCGACGATGCTGCGCGACCTCAAGGGCATCGAGCGGGACAAGTTCACGGCGGACCCAAAGCTGTACGGCCTCGGCCAGTGGTGGCTGCACGAGGCGGTGGAGCTGCTCTTCGGCACGGGCGCCTACCTGATCATGGCGCTCGCGCTGCGCAAGCCGGAGGCGTACCACGACATCCTCGACACGCTCGCCGGGCGGGGGATCATCGACCGCGCGCTCGCCTATCGCCTGGAGCACCTCGCCGACGTGCGCAACCTGCTCGCGTACGACCGCGACCAGACGAGCGTGGAGGACGTCCAAGAGATCGTGGCCTCGCGCATCGAGGACCTGGGCACCTTCGCGGATCAGGTGGAGCGCTTCCTGGAAGGCGGCCGCCCCGCGTAGCGGTTAACATGGCGCCCTCTTGGGGACGCAATCGGCTCGGCCCGATCTGAACATCCCCCGAGAGGTCGGCCTGACCGACCACGAAGCGGATCTGGTCCGCAAGCGCCTCGACGCCGAGCCCAACCCGCTGGAGTGGGCCATGTTCGGCGCGATGTGGAGCGAGCACTGCGCGTACAAGCACAGCCGCCGGCTCCTGAAGACGCTCCCCACCACGGGCGCGCGCGTCGCGCTCGGCCCGGGCGAGAACGCGGGCGCGATCGACCTGGGCGACGGCCTGCTCTGCGCGTTCAAGGTCGAGTCGCACAACCACCCCTCGGCGGTCGAGCCCTACCAGGGCGCGGCGACGGGCGTGGGCGGCATCCTGCGCGACGTCTTCGCCATGGGCGCGTGGCCGATCGCGATCCTCGACGGGCTGTGCTTCGGTGACCCGTCGCTGCCGCGCACGCGCTCGCTGGTGAAGGGCGTCGTGGGCGGCATCTCCTTCTACGGCAACTGCGTCGGCATCCCTAACGTGGGCGGCCACGTCTCGTTCGAGCCGACGTACAACGAGAACCCGCTGGTGAACGCGATGTGCGTGGGCCTGGTCACGCGCGACAAGCTCGCCTCCGCGGCGACGGCGAAGGCGGGCAGCGCGGTGTACCTGGTGGGCTCCGACACCGGCCGCGACGGCATCGCCGGCGCGTCGCTGCTCGCCTCGTTCGAGCTCGGCACGCAGGACGACGCCAAGCGCCCCTCGGTGCAGGTGGGCAACCCGTTCCTCGAGAAGCTGCTGATGGAGGCGACGCTCGAGCTGGTGCAGTCGGGCGCGGTCGAGGCGGTGCAGGACCTCGGCGCCGCGGGCCTGACCTGCGCCACGAGCGAGGTGGCCGCGCGCTCCAAGGTGGGCATGCGCGTGGACCTGGACAAGGTGCCGCGCCGCGCCACCGGGATGCTGCCGTTCGAGGTGATGCTCTCGGAGTCGCAGGAGCGGATGCTCGTCATCGCGAAGCCCGGCCGCGAGGCGGAGGTGGAGCGGGTCTTCGCGCACTGGGAGCTGCACGGCGCGCGCATCGGCGTGACCACCGCCGAGCCGGTGCTCGAGATCGTCTCGGAGGGCAAGGTCGTCGCGTCGCTGCCGCCGGCCGCGCTCGCCGACGACGCGCCGGCCTACGACCTCGCGGCCGCGGTCGCGTCGTTCACGCCCCCCGCCCCGTCGAAGGAGCCGGACCTCAGCGAGCCGGTGAAGGTGTCGAGCGAGCTGCTCGCGCTCCTGGGCTCCCCCGCGGTCGCGTCGCGCAAGATCCTCTACCGCACCTACGACTCGATGGTCGGCACGAACACGGTCATCGGCCCCGGCGCCGACGGCGCGGTGCTGCGCATCAAGGGCCGGCCCGACGGCATCGGCGTCTCGCTCGACGCGCAGCCGCGCGTCGCGGCGCTCGACCCGTACGTGGGCGGCGCGGCCGCGGTGGCGGAGGCCACGCGCAACCTCGTGGTCGCCGGCGTCGAGCCGCTCGCTATCACCGATTGCCTCAACCTCGGCAACCCGGAGAAGCCGGAGGGTGCGTGGCGCCTCGCGCGCACCATCGAGGGCATCGGCGCGGCGTGCCGGGCCCTGGGGACGCCGATCGTGTCGGGCAACGTGTCCCTGTACAACTCGATCCGCGTTGCGCCGGACCCGGCTTCGCCGGGTGCCGGCGAGCCCCAATCAAAAGACATCTGGCCGACGGCCATGGTCGGCGCGGTCGGCCGGATCGCCGACGTGACCACGCGGCTCCAGCCGCGCACCGGCGAGGCGGGCGACGTCGTCCTGCTCGCGGGCTCGGCCGACGTCCGCCTCGGCGCGTCGGCGTACGGCGCGATGCGCGGGGTGCACGCGGGTGCGCCGGCGATCGACCTCGAGCTCGAGGTCCG
>VGPA01000099.1 GCA_016875665.1 Chloroflexota bacterium
TCGGCAGCATCCGGTAGTCGAGCCCGGCCTCGTCCGCGGACACGGCGCCCGCGCCGGCGGGCGGATGCGCCGCGGCCAGCACGGACGCGGGCGCGGCGGCCCGCCGCGGGACGTAGTAGGTGTGGCAGTCGGGGCTCGAGCGCGTGTACGAGCGGAGCACCGTGTCCGCGATCTCGTCGGGCCGCAGGCCCGGATTGGCCTGAGCGATGGTGCCGACCGCGTTCGCGAACGCGCGGAAGTCGGCGAGCTGTCCGTCGGTGGTGTCCTTGAACTCCGGGGTCGCGATGTCGGCCGAGCCGCCGGACGCCTTGGCGAGCTGGCGCACCGCTTCGAGCGCCTCGGTGAGCACCTTCTTGCTCGACACCTTGTGCACGTCGTTCTCCATGAGCGCCGTGTACGCGATGTCCAGCTTCGAGCGGCGGATGTCGGGAGTCTTGGTCGGGGTGGTGGACTGCGGCTCGGCGGGACCGCACGCAGCGACGAGGATGAGGGCGCCGAGGATCCCGACGAGCGGGCGCACGCCGCGCCTCAGACGCGGGCGACGGCGGGCGTGTGCTGCTGCTCCCACTCCGAAGGCGAGGCGCAGAAGCCGTCGTAGTCGATGTACTCGGTGATGGTCGGGTTCTCGCCGCACACCGGGCACTTGGGGTCACGGCGCAGGCGCACCTCGCGGAAGGAGGTCTCGAGCGCGTCGAACATCAGGTAGCGGCCGATGAGCGGCTCGCCGATGCCCAGCAGCAGCTTGATCACCTCGTTCGCCTGGATCGTCCCGATGACGCCCGGCAGCACCCCGAGCACGCCCGCCTCGGCGCATGACGGCGCGAGCTCGGGCGGCGGCGGCTGGTGGAAGAGGCAGCGGTAGCACGGGCCCTCGCCCGGCTTGAACGTGGTGACCTGGCCTTCGAAGCGGTAGATCGACCCGTGCACGATCGGCACCCGGTGCTTGATCGACGCGTCGTTCAGCAGATAGCGGGTGGGGAAGTTGTCCGCCCCGTCCACCACGACGTCGTATTGCGACATGATCGAATCGATGTTCTTGCTGGTGAGCCGCTCCTGGTATCCGTTGACCTTCACGTCGGGGTTGAGCCCGGTGAGCGTCTGCTCCGCGGACTTCACCTTCGGCACGCCGAGCCGGTCGATCGAGTGGAGGATTTGGCGCTGGAGGTTGCTCGCGTCCACGACATCGGAGTCGACGATGCCGAGCGTGCCCACGCCCGCCGCGGCGAGGTAGTAGGCGACCGGCGAGCCGAGGCCGCCGGCTCCCAGGAGGAGCACGCGGCTGCTCAGGAGCTTGTGCTGGCCCTCCTCCCCGACCTCGGGGATGAGGAGGTGGCGGCTGTAGCGGAGCGCCTGGTCGCGCGTGAGCGTGACGGGCGTCTTGTAGTCGAAGCCGGAGTCCTTCCAGCGGCCGAAGCCGCCGGACATGGAGATGACGTCGGTGTAGCCCAGCTCCTTGAGCATGGCCGCGGCCATGACCGAGCGGACGCCGCCGGCGCAGTACAGGACGGTCGTCTTGTCCTTGTTCGGAAGGCGGTCCTCCGCCCACTGCTCGAAGAAGGACTTCGGCACGTGGACCGCGCCCGGGATGTAGCCCTGGTCCCACTCGTCCTTCTCGCGCACATCGCCGAGCTGGATGTCGCCATCCTTCAGCAGGTCGGCGACCTCCTGCGGCGTCTTCTCCGAGACGCTCTTCCTGAGGTCCTTGAACCAGTCCCGATACGTGGCCATCTGAACAAGAGTCTAAACCGAGTGCCGAGGTCGGAAATTCCCGGCACAATCGCTTGGTGGAGACCCTCTACTTCGACGTCCTGAAGGTGCTCTACCTGATGTCCATGGCCGTGATCGTCGGTGGCGGCTTGGTGCTCGGTGCGGCCGCGGCACCGGCGCTCTTCGCGAGCGCGAAGACGCGTGGCGAGGCCGGCGCGCTGTTCGGCGCGATCCTCGCGCGGTATGACGTCTTCGCCGTGCTCGCGGTGTTCCTCGTCGCCGTGACCTCGGTGCTGAAGGCCGGCGCGTTCGAAACCGCGGTCACCGAGGTGATCGTCAGGTGGGTCGCGCTCGCCGTCATGGCGGTCGCGACGCTCTATGCCAGCCTCTGGTCCAACCCGATCGCGCGCGCGCTGCGCGCAGGCACGCGCGACTGGGACGACCTGCCCGAGAGCGCTCTCGCGCGCCGCGAGTTCGCGGGCTACCACGCGCGCTCTCGGCGGGCGATGACGCTCGCGGTGCTCGCCGGGCTCGTGGCGCTCTACCTCAGTTGACCCTCGCGCGGGCGCTCAAGAAGCACCGCGCCGACCTGGTGGATGCGGGGGCCCTGCGCACCGCGGATGACCTGGTGAGGCTCGTGGACCGGCTCGGCTTCGCGTTCGCGTTCTCCCGGGATGCGGCCTATCCCGTTCCCGTCGCCGACGAGAAGAGCTGGAAGAACACCTGGCACTGGAAGGACGAGCTCGCCGAGGCGAAGCGCCTCTACTACGGCAAGATCCTGGTGAGCAAGCCGACGTTCGTGTCGATGAAGATGCTGCCGGTGTTCTTCGCGACCCACGGGCGCGCCGGCGAGCCGGACGATCACCTCGAGGACGTGCGTGCCGGGCGCATCGGCGAGCTCGGGCACCGGATCGTCGAGTACCTCACGCAGCACGGCGAAACGCAGACGCGCCGGCTGCGCAAGGAGCTCGGCATCGTCTCCGACGAAGGGCGCAGGCAGTACGGGAAGGCGATCGACGTGCTCCAGCGGCTCATGTACGTCACCGTGGTGCGAGCGGTGGGCGACGGCCGCGACGACTACAACTACACGTGGGACGTGTTCGCGCGGCGCTATCCCGAAGCGCTCCGGGCGGCCGAGAAGCTGAGCTCGTTCCAGGCGTGCGCCGCGCTGCTGGAGCGGACGGTCGCGCTGGCCGGCGGCGTCACCGAGAGGCAGGTCGCGCGCCTCTTCGAGTGGGGCGCGGAGCGCGTATCCCGCACCGCGTCGCACCTGGAGGGGCAGCGCAAGCTCGCGCGCGGTGAGGGCGGCATGCTGCTCCTCCCCGCGCTCGCCAGGGCCTGACCAGGGCCGGGCTCACACGAGCGGCAGGAAGCGCACCTCGACCGGAGCGGATATGTTCGTCCGAGTGCTCGGCTGGACGGAGCTCCGTCGCGACGACGGAGCGGTGATCGATCAAGCTTCCGCGCGGAACAACTCCTGGTACATGATCGTCCCGGAGGCCGGGGCATTCACGCTCCGCTATGCGAGCCAGTCCGGGAGCTACGTTCTCGCGCGGAACCTCACCAAGGACGCGGCGCGCGCCGAGGCGGAGCGCCATGCGGATCGGTACGATACGAGGACGTAGGTGGACATCCAGCAGCTTCGCTCGTGGATCTTCGAGGTCTTTGAGCCACTCGAGGACGAGCGGGAATACATCGTCTTTGATGCGGCCCGCGGCAACCTCCTCATCGACGTTCCCCCCTTCAGCGAGCGCGCCCTGCGCCTCTATCGCGGCGCCGGCCGTGCCTCGATCCTGCTCGTCACCAGCGCCGCGCGCGCCCGTGATGCGCACCGCTATCGCGAGACCCTCGGCGTTCAGATCGCGGCTCATGAGCGCGACGCGGGGGCGGTGACCGGCGGCGCCGACGTCACCTTCACGGACCGCAGCGTCCTCCGCCCGGACGCGACCGCACTGCGCGTCGGCGAGACCAGCGTGCTCCTCCTCAAGACGGCGGGCGGCGTCCTCATCACCGGCGACCTCGATCTCGCCTCGCCGGACGCGGCGAGCCTCCTCGACCTCGAGTTCTCCGCGGTCCTCTCCATGCGCGGCGCTCCGATCTGGAGCGCGGGCAGGGATGAACTCCAGCGGCGTCAGGGCACGCTCCCGGCGGCCCGGCGGCGCTTCGGCATCTTCTTGCAGGCGCCGTGGGATCGAGGGTACAAGGGCCGCCTCGAGGACCAGATGAAGCCCAATCCGCTGATCCCCACGGACGCGACGGTCGCCCGTGAGGCCGCGATGGGCCCCGGGACGCTCGTCGTCGCGCGCGAATCGCGTGATCTGATCGAGCGTCCCGCGCGTCCGGCGTGGCAGGCCGCCGCATCGGCCGCGACCGCGGCACCGGCACCCGCACTGACGGGCGGCAAGCGCCCGCGCAGCTTCGAGGAGGACTGGGCTGCCCCCGCGTCGCCCGCGCCTTCGACGACCGTCGCGAACGCGGCGCGCGACATCCAGCCCGAGCACCGCCCCGTGCGGCTGGGCGCGCGATTCCGCGAGATTCCCTTCGCCGCGCTCGCCGGAGCGCCGGTCGTGGACACCGCCGGCGGCATCGACGTGTCACCCGACGGACGTGAGGTCGCGTTCGCCTGGGATCGCGGGGAAGGCTTCGAGATCTGCGTTGCGCCGCTCGCCGGCGACCGTGTGTTCCAGCTCACGGCCGCGGGCGGCTACTCTGCGGCGCCTCGCTGGTCGCCCGATGGAAAGTGGCTCGCGTTCCTCCGCGACGGCGCGCTGCTCGTCACCGACCGCGACGGCAAGGCCGAGCGAACGCTCGCCAACGGCGCGCGCGACCACGCATGGTCGCCCAATGGCGAGACCATCGCGTACGCGAACGGCAAGGGCATCGCCGTCGTTGCCCGGGCCGGCGGCGCGACGCGCACCCTCACCAGCCGAGCCGGGGACGCGACCCCGGCATGGTCACCGGACGGGTCCGCGGTGGTCTTCACGCGCGACGGGGCCCTGTTCGTCGCCGCGGGCGGAGGCGGATCCGAGCGGCGCATCGAGACGGGCGGCCGCGCGTCGGAGCCTCGTTGGTCGCCCGACGGCCGGCGCCTGGCCGTGACCGTCGAGCGCGAGGGGCGTCCGATGGTCGCGCTCGTGACCCCCGACGGGGGCGACCTCGAGCTTCCCCTTCGCACGCCGTTCGCGGAATGGGGCGCCGTGTGGCGGCCCGACCTCCGGGGCATCGTCTACCTCCACGACGAGGACGGGTCCATCGGCGTCCATCGCATGTTTCTGTCGTCTCGCGCGACCACGCCGATCGCCGACGCGGCCGGCGTGTACGCGTCGCCGCGCATCGGCCCCGACAGCGAGAGCGTCGTGTTCGTGCACACCGACGCCACCGCCCCGGCGGACATCTGGCTGCGCCCCCAGCGGGCGGTCGAGCCCCGGCGGATCACCAGCTCGAGTGCCGGGCTCGACCGCGAGCTGCTCGTGCGGCCGGTCCCGGCCCGGTTCCCGTCCGGCGCGCGCACGGTGCGCGCGCTCCTCTTCGTCCCGCACGCCGAGGCGGTGAAGCGGCAGGGCAAGCCGCCCGCCATCGTGTCAGCCCTCGGCTCGCACCACGACCGGTTCGACCCGTTCGCGCAGATCATGGCC
This sequence comes from Chloroflexota bacterium, assembly GCA_016875665.1. GTDB lineage: Bacteria > Chloroflexota > Limnocylindria > P2-11E > P2-11E > SHYN01. Next base: position 5,343 of record VGPA01000099.1, read on the forward strand.
AACCGCGGCTACGTGGTCGTCGTGCCCTCCGTGCAGGAGGACGCCGACCTCATCGCGGCCGCTGAGTGGATCGCCGCCGAAGGCATCGCCGACCCGACGCGCATCGGCCTCGTCGGGCTGAACGCCGCGGCGACGTCGGGACAGGCGGCGCAGCGCTTCGCGTCGGCGCTCGACGGCGACGCGGGCACCGCGCTCGCGGGCGCCGAGCGCATCGAGGCGATGCGCCGC
>VGPA01000100.1 GCA_016875665.1 Chloroflexota bacterium
GCGCCTCCGCCACGTCGGCGCGCACGCCGGCGACGGCGGCCGCGTATTCGCTCACGGCGCGGCTGCGGTTGTAGTCGCCGTACGCCGCTGTTCCGAGCGCGAGCGAGCCGGCGATGAGCAGCACCGCCGCGACGCTCGCCGCCTGCCGCCGTTGCTCCGAGCGCTTCCGCGCCAGCTCGGGTGACCGCGGCAGCGCGGTCGCGCGGCGCGGCAGCAGCTCGAGCACCGTGGCCGCGATGCTGCGCGCCGCATCGACGACCCGGGCCACGGCGCGCTCGGCGAACGCACCCACCGCCGGAAGCCGTGAGGCGACCGACTCCAGGCGCATCCTGATCGTTTCCGCCACCACGACCTCGGCGGGTGTCTGGGTCACCTCGGGCGTCGGTATGACGCGAGTCGTGCCGGCGGACGCCGCGGCGACCTCGATGAACATCGCCGTGGCGCTTCCGGACACATGGTCCGCCACGGCGCGATTGCGCACGTGCTCGGCGGCGGCGGCCGGATGAAGCGTGATCGCGGCCTTCTTGAGCTCCTCCGCGCCGATCCCGTCGACGAGGGCGCCGGACGACACGATCACCGTGTCGCCGTGCTCGACCGTCTGTCGCCACACGGCCGGCAGCAGGTCGGGCTCCACGCCGAGCGACGCCGCGCGGCGCGTCGTGGTGCGATGCACGAAGTCGGCGAGATCGTCGGGTTCGTCGCCGGGAAGGAACAGCCGCGCGCGACGCACGAGGAACACCTGCGCAGCGCCCACGCGCACCGCGTAGAGCGCGTTGTTCACGATCGCGACGGCCGCCAGGTGGAGCGTCACCCTGCCGCGCAGCTCGCGAAGGCGCTGGGCAGCGCGGCGGTCGGCCTGCCGCGCGGCGCGCCGCACTGAGATCTCGACCCCGGCCGAGAGGTCCTCGTAGTACTGGTGGCGGACCGTGTCCGCGACCTCCTTCGCGAGCCCGCCCGCGGACTCGATCGACGGCTGGACCTCGCACAGCACGTAGAGACGGCCTTTGGTGCGCAGTATCGCGCCGGTCTCCGGCTCGACGGCGAGGATCGCGTCCGGTGCGGTGGCGGGACTGGCGCCCACGCGCACGCCGAACGAGAACGTCATGGGTGTGCGCCCGGCGCGCAGCGGAGGCGGCGCACGCCGCTCGAGGGCGCGGCCGCGATGAGCGCGGCGATGAGGGCCCCTTCACGCAGCCGCACCTCGGCGGCGTGGGACGAGGTGGGCACGAGGAGGACGAGGGTGTCGCCGTCCACGCGCAGCGCGCGAACGTGCGCCCCTTCGGCGCCCAAGGTCGCGGTCGCGACGGCGGGCCACGCGTCGACCGCCTGCACGCGGGACACGCCGCTCTCGAGGCCAAGGGTGCGGAGCGCGCGGCCGAGGGCGCCGGCGATGGGCTTCATGCGACCCGCCCGGGCATGACCTCGCGAACCGCGGCGTCGCGCAGCAGGCGCGGGGGGATGCCGGCGGCGAAGGCGGCGGTCACCAGCACCTGCGCATCATTGGGGAGCGCCTCCACCAGCGCATCGCGCCGGCGCGGATCGAGCTCCGAGAGCACGTCGTCAAGGAGGAAGACCGGCAGCTCGCCGGACCGATGGCGGATCCACGCCGCCTCGGCGAGCTTCAGCGCGAGGACCGCGCTCCGGTGCTCGCCGCGCGAGGCGAAGCTCCCGAGCTCGCGGCCCTCGGCCCGCACGGCGAGATCCTCGCGGTGCGGGCCAATGAGCGTCGTCGCCTGCCACACCTCGCGCTCACCCTTCTCCACCACAAGACGCTCGTACTCCGCGGCGCGCTCCGCCGCGGAGCCCGCGTCGGTTTGCGCGGCGTACGCGATGTCGAGCGGAAGGTCCTTCGTGAAGCGGCGGCTGGCCTCCTGGAACGCCTCCCGCAGCTCGTCGACTGTCCGCGCCCGACGCTCGGCGATGCTGCCGGCGAGGCGGCAGAGCGCCTCGTTCCAGAACGCGAGCTCTCCAGATCGGGCGGTTTCGGCGGCGGGGCCGCCTTCCTCGCGCAAGGTGCGCAGGAGCGCGTTGCGGTGCTCGAGGACACGCTGGTATTCGCGTGTCTCAGCCCTGTGGCGGCGGTCCACCTGATTGACCATGGCGTCGAGATAGCGGCGCCGTGCGCCGGGTGCTTCGCCGAGGAGTTGCACTTCCTCTGGGAAGAAGGCCACGACGACGGCCTCTCCGACCACGTCATCCGCCCGCTTGCCCGCTCCGTCGAGGAGCCATCGCCGGCCGCGACGGCGTCCCGGCGAGGAGCCGATGAGGACGACTTCCACGCGCCGTTCCGCTTCCGCCCGCGCCACGAGCGCCTGGATGTGAGCGACCGATGCACCCCAACGCAGCATGTCGGCGTCACCGTTCGCGCGCATCGACTCGCCGCGTGAGAGCAGGTGTACCGCTTCCAAGATGTTGGTCTTGCCCGCGCCGTTGGCACCGACGAACGCGGTAACGCCCGCTGTGAGCGTCAGGTTCGTGTGGGTATAGCTGCGGAAATCCTCCAGCGAGATCTCACGCAGGCGCACGGGTGCCCCCGCCTGTCAGGTCGGGATGCGCAGAGGCATGACCACGTGGAGATACGCCTCCTCGTCGCCGACAATCTTGATCACGCCTGGGGCGAGCGGCCCACCCATCTCGAGCTTGATCTCGTTCACGTTCAGGCGGTCGAGCACCTCGCTGACGAACCGCGAGTTGAACGCGATGGCGGTCGCGTCGCCGGTAACGGTCGCCTCCACGCGCCCTGTGTTGTCGCCCACCTCCGCCGCGTTCGCGGTGATCGTGAGCGGGTGGTCCGCCTTTGGGTCGACTTGGAAGCGCACGATGTTCGCCGCGTCGCGTGCGAAGAGGCCGGCGAGGCGGGTGGCGGTAAGGAGCTCCTCGCGGCGGAGCACCACGGTGGTCGTCGGTTTGCCGGGGATCACCTGTCTGTAATTCACGTAGGTACCTTCGATCACACGGGAGACGAGGTCTGTCTCGTCGGTGTGGAAGATCACCTGGCTGCCGCTGGGGAGCACGGCGATCTCGACCGGGTCATCGGTGTCGGAGAGGACACGCTCGACCTCAAAGAGGCTCTTCGCCGGGATGATCACCTCGATCGCGGGTTCAACTTTCTTGAGCAGCATGCCTTTGCGCACGGAAAGGCGGTACGGGTCGGCCGCGGCGAGCGTGACCGTGGTGCCCTGGAACGAGGTGAGGCAGCCGGTGAGGATCGGGCGACTGTCGTCCGAGGAGGCGACAAATGCGACTTCGCGCACCATCCTGCGCAGCGTCGACTGCGCCATGCTCGTCGTCGGCTTCTCGGGTACCGCCGGGATGAGGGGGAATTCTTCGGCGTCGAGCCCTTTGATGTTCGCTTCGTACGCGCCGCTTTTGAGGTGGAGTGTCTTGGTGCGTACGTTCAGCGACATCTCGATCTGTCCGGGTGGGATCGAGTTCACGAAGTCGGTGAAGAGCTTCGCTGGTACCGTGATCGCCCCGTCGTCATCGACTTTGGCGGGAACCCAGTGGTTGACGCCGATCTCGAGGTTTGTCGCCGTGAGCTTCAGGCGCCCGGCGTCGGTCCTAATGAGCACGTTGCTGAGGATGGGTAGCGTGCCTCGGGCTGACACGCCTCGACCAACCACCTGAAGGCCCCGCGTGAGGTTCTCTTGGAGACAAGTGACCTTCAAAGCGTGTGGTCCGTCCTTCCCGTCAAAGAATTAGTCGAATCAGCACTACCCGTAGTAGTCGTGTGGACTATGCGGGTTTCCGGTCGCGTTCGCAGAAATAGCCGCCCCACCATGTTGGCGGTCCGTGGATGTCGGCGTGGACCGCCGTAGACCAAATGGCGCGATTGTCTCCAAATACATCAAATATCCTAAAAATAACTAAATCAAATTGTTGAGCCTCATCCACAAACTTCAAGCCTTATCCACACAAACGGGACGCTTTTCCACACGAGCGACCCCGAACTCAGTCCTGGTAGAGGAGTTCCCGGATCTGACTCACCTCGCGGCGGAAGTCATCGTTTTCGGCGAGCTCGCGCTCGATCTTGTCGCAGCCATGGAGGACGGTGGAGTGGTCGCGGCCGCCGAGTGCCGCGCCGATGCGGAGCAGCGGCGCCTCGGTCTCCTCACGCATGAGGTACATCGCGATCTGCCGCGGGAGCACGATCTGGCGATCGCGCGCCTTGCCGCGGAGCTGATCCGCAGGCAGGTTGTAGTAGCGAGCCACCGTCTCGACGATCCGCTCGGTCGAGATCGACTGGCGCCGCGGGTTGTAGAGGATGTTCTGGAGCATGTCTTGAGCGAGTTGGATGGTGACCGGCTGCGCGTTGAGCGTGGCGTACGCGACGATGCGCGTGAGCGCCCCCTCAAGTTCCCGGATGTTCGACGCGATGCGCTGCGCCAAGAAGTCCGCCACCTGGGGCGGGACGGCGACGCTCTGACCTTCAGCCTTGGCCCGGAGGATCGCGATCCGTGTCTCCAGGTCAGGCACGGAGATGTCGGCGATGAGCCCCCATTCGAAGCGGGAGCGGAGCCGGTCCTCGAGTTGCGGGATCGCCTTCGGTGGACGGTCGCTGGAAAGGACGATCTGTTTACCCTCTTCATGAATGGCGTTGAAGGTGTGGAAGAACTCCTCCTGCGTCCCTTCTTTGCCGGCGATGAACTGGATGTCGTCGATCAGTAGGACGTCGATGCGGCGGTACCGTTCGCGGAACTCCTCCGCCTTCTGGGTGCGGATGGAGTTGATGAACTCGTTCGTGAACTTCTCACTCGTCGCGTAGACGACCCGCTTCTTGGGGTGGCGCGCGATGACCTGGTGGCCGATCGCGTGCATGAGGTGGGTCTTCCCCAGCCCGCTTCCGCCGTAGAGGAACAGCGGGTTGTAGGAGTGCCCCGGCCGCTCGGCGACCGAGAGCGCTGCGGCGTGCGCCAAGCGGTTGTTTGAGCCGACGACGAAGGCGGAGAACGTGTAGCGCGCCTGGAGCGCAGTGAGCGCCTCCCGCCTGTTTTCGACCAATTGCGCCTGCGCGGGATCCGCCGCCGCCCCGCTCCCCCCACCGGAGCGCACCGACCGGTCCGCGGCCTGCGAGGCCGCGATGGTGACGAAGCGGACGTCGACGGTGCGACCGACCAGACGCTGGAGGACTTCGCGGACCTGCGTGCGATGCTTGCCTTCGAGCCATTCGCGCGCGAACGCGTTCGGCACGCCGATGCAGTAGACGTCGTCCTCTTCGGACACGACGTAGGTCTCTTTGAACCAGGTGTCGTACTGGGCACGCGGCATGTCCAGCTGGAGTTGGCCCAGCGCGGCCTGCCATAGATGCCTCAAGTTTGTTTGCCGTTCGCCCGCCAAGCCCTGTGCTCCCCACACGCGAGTGGTCGTTGGTGGCGCCCTAAGAATTGCCCTTGAAGGCCCGCGGCAATATACCCCTGCGCTCGCGAGCCGGGCAAGGCGAGTGCGCGCTGCTAGACTTTCTGGCATCGGCCGGAAGGGCCGTGCTCTTGATCCTCAAGGTCCTCACCG
>VGPA01000101.1 GCA_016875665.1 Chloroflexota bacterium
GCTCGTGTCGAGGAAGAGCCAGTCGCAGGTCTCCGATGCGCAGTGCCGGACGCGGTCGAGCGGTCCGGCCACCAGCAGTTGGGCGGCGCTCCGCACGACGGGCCAGAGCAGCGCGTCAAGGTCGTCGGGCTTCTCCACGCGATCCCAGCGATAGCGGGCGCCATCCGGGACGAGGCGCGAGCGGCCGAGCACGCGCGCAGCCTCGTCGGAGATCGCGGCCACGTCGGATGCGGGAGCCTGCCGGCGCGCCGCGACGGCCTCGAACACGCGCCAGACCGCCTCGCGCAGCGCGTGAGCCTTCTTCTGGACCGCGGCGGCGCGGCCGGGACTCGCCGCCGCTTCGCGCCGGAGCCAGGCGGACTCCATCGGCGCGAGCACGCCGGCTTGCTGCCCCCATTCGACGAGGTCGTCGTAGGTCTCGAGGTGCTCGATGCCCTCGCCTCGCCGCGTGCCCGCGTAGGTGTTCGCGAAGTCGAGTGCGAGCGAGCCGCCGACGAACGAGAACCGGCGCCGCCCGGCCGCGGGCTCCACGTCCACCACTAACCAGCCGCCATTCGGTGGGAGGTTAGCGGTTCGTTACTCGAACTTTCCGCTGGCGGCGTAGCGGTCCGCGACGGCGAGGGCCTCGTCGATCGCGCGGACGCCGATCTCGAGCTCCTCCTCGGAGACGGAGAGCGGCGGCGCGGCGAACACCATGTTCCAGCGGGTGAAGCAGTACACGTCGCGCTTGAACAGCTCGTTCTTCAGCGCGTTCGCGAGCGCGCTCGACGGGCCGTGCCAGCGCTCGAGGGGCTCCTTCGTGCCGCGGTCCTTCACCAGCTCGATGCCGCAGAACAAGCCGCGCCCGCGCACGTCGCCGACGGACGGATGCTTCGCGGCGAGCCCGCGCAGCTTCTCGAGGAGCAGCGCGCCGAGACGCGCCGACTTCTCGACGAGGCCGTCCTCCTTGTAGGCCTCGAGCGTCGCGATGCCGGCGGCGCAAGCGAGCGGGTGCCCGCTGTAGGTGGAACCGGCCCACAGCACGCGGTCGTCGAAGTGCTTGGCGATCGCCGCGCTCACGGTGACGCCGCCGAGCGGGACGTAGCTGGACGTGACGCCCTTGGCGAAGGTCATCATGTCGGGGGCGACGTCCCACAGCTGCATCCCGAACCACTTGCCGGTCCGGCCGAAGCCCGTCATCACCTCGTCGGCGATGAGCAGGATCCCGTGCTTCGTGCACAGCTCACGCAGCCCGCGCATGTAGCCGTCCGGCGGGATGATCAGTCCGGACGTGCCCACGATCGGCTCGAGCAGGATGGCCGCGACGTTCTGCGGCCCCTCGTACCAGAGGATCTCCTCGACGTGCGCGAGCGCCTTCTGAACGTCGGCGCCGAAGACCGAGCGGTATGGGTCCGGGTTGAGGAAGTGCACCACGCCGGTGATCCCGGGCTCCGCGGCCCAGCGGCGGTTGTCGCCGCCCAGGGTCATCGAGCCCTGCGTCTGCCCGTGGAAGGAGCGGTACTGCGTGAGGATCTTGTGGCGCCCCGTGTAGAAGCGCGCGATCTTCAGCGCGTGCTCGTTCGCCTCGGTGCCGCCGGTGGTGAACAGGGTCTTCGTCAGCTCGCCGGGCGCGACCTCGGCGACCATGCGGGCGAGCCTGGCACGCGACTCTTCACCGAAGGCGGGGGTGACGTAGGTGAGGCGCGCAGCCTGCTCCTGGATGGCGCGCACGACCTTGGGGTGGCCATGTCCGAGGTTCACGCTGATCAGCCCGCTCGAGAAGTCGAGGATCCGGCGGTCGTTCTGATAGAGCCACGAGCCCTTCGCGTGCGTGATCACGAGCGGGGAAACCTGCGCCTGCGCCGACCACGACACGAGCACGTGGTCGCGCGTGTCGCGCGAGACGCTCGCGATGTCGGTCAATGCACTCACGGCCATGCCGCGATTCTACGGCCGCGCGCGCGCTGAGCGCCGCACGGTCGTCGGCCCACCAAGCGGGACGTCGCGCGTGAGGTGCGCGCCCGGATGTCGGCCGGACTCGTATCGACTGTCAGAATGGAGGCGAGCACGTTTCCGGGGAGGACCTCCTTGATCCGCACCGCCGCCGCACGCCTCGCCGCTTTGTTCGCCGCCATAGCGGTGCTCCTGGGAGCCTGCGCGCCCGCGCCGGCGATCCCCGCGCCCGCGACGCCGGCGCCGGTGCGCGGCGGCACGCTGGTGTTCGCCCTCTCGCAGGAACCCCCCTTCCTGCTGCCGGGTTACACGACGCAGACCGCCGCCGGCGTGATCCTCAACACCGTCTTCGACGGCCTCACCGGCATTGATCCCGAGGGCAACTACATCGCGATCCTCGCCAAGCAGGTGCCGAGCCTCGCCAACGGCGGCGTCAAGATGCTCGCCGGCGGCCGGATGGCCGTGACCTACGACCTGGTCGACGGCGTGCGGTGGGCCGACGGCTCGCCGTTCACCAGCGCCGACGTGAAGTTCACGTGGGAGCTGTTCATGAAGGACAGCCGGGTCGTGTCGCGCGAGGGCTACGACCTGATCGAGTCGATCGACACGCCGACGCCCGTGCAGGCCGTCGTCAACTACAGGCAGCTGTACGCGCCGTTCCTCACGCGCTTCGGCGCGATCCTGCCGAAGGCGGTCCTCGAGAAGGAGGCCGACTTGACCAAAGCCGCGTTCGCGCGCCTGCCGATGGGAACCGGCCCCTTTAAGGTCACCGAGTTCGTCGCGGGCGACCACGTGACGGTCGAGCGCAATCCGCAGTACCGCAACAAGGAGCGTCCGTACCTCGACCGGATCATCTTCCGCATCGTCCCGTCGAAGGACGCCGCCGTCGCGCAGCTGAAGGCCGCCGAGGTGGACGGCGTCTGGAGCCTTACCGAAGCGCAGGTGCCGGACATCGAGAAGAACCCGGCGATCCGGGTGCTGACCGCGCCGAGCGCGACCGTCGAGCGCATCGAGCTGAACCAGGCGAAGCCGGGCGACCCGGCGGACCCGCGGATCCGCCACCCCGTCCTCGGCGACAGGGCCGTGCGCCGCGCGCTCAATCTCGCGACGCCGAAGCAGCAGATCATCGACAAGCTCCTGTTCGGCCGCGCGAAGGTGGGCACCTCTCCGATCGCGCTCGGCTGGGCCTCGCCCAAGGGCCTGACGCAGGAGGCGTACGACAGCGCGCTCGCCGCGAAGGTGCTCGACGACGCCGGGTGGGTGAAGGGCGCGGACGGCATCCGGAGCAAAGGCGGGGTGCGGGCCTCGATCACGATCACGACCACCACCGACGACCGTCTCCGCGAGCAGGTGCAGCAGATCCTCGTGGACGAGTGGCGGCGCATCGGCGTCGCGCTCTCGATCAAGAACATGCCGTCGAGCGTCCTGCTCTCCAACTCATGGACCGGCGGGGACCCGCGGAAGCGCGGCAACTTCGACGCGGTGCTGTACGCCTCGACCCCGCAGGTCGACCCGCACACGACGATGAGCCAGCGCTACACCAGCTCGAGCATCCCGACCGCCGCGAACAGCGGCCTCGGCCAGAACTTCACGCGCTTCTCGAACTCGGAGGCGGACGCCGCCATCAACGAAGCCGGCCTCACGGCCGACCCGACCCGGAGGGCGGATCTCTACGCGAAGGCGCTCAGGCTCCTCAACGAGGACGTCGCGATCATCTGGCTGTACGACCGCCAGTCGATCGACGCGTTCCGCTCGAACGTCGGGGGCGTGACCGGAAACGCATGGCTCGCCGCCACGTACAACGCCGCCGACTGGTGGATCAAGAGGTAAGCCCAGTAGCCTGAGCCCGATGGGCGCGTACGTCGCGCGGCGAGCGGCCGGCGCGGTCCCGTTGCTCTTCCTGATCAGCGTCGCGATCTTCGCGATCCTGCGGGCCGTGCCGGGCGGCCCCCTCGCGATGTACGCGGGCGACCCAACCGTCCGCGACGAGGATCTGGCGCGCCTCGAGCGCGCGCTCGGACTCGACCAGCCGCTCCCCCTCCAGTACCTCGCGTGGCTGGTGCGCTTCGCGGTGGGCGACTGGGGCTACTCCCTGGCCTCGTCGCAGCCGGTGCTGGGGCTCGTCGGCGAGCGGCTGCCGAACACGCTCCTCCTGATGGGCACCGTCTATCTGGTGACCCTGGCCCTCGCCATCCCCGTCGCGGTGGTGGCGGCGACGCGCCAGTACTCGGTGCTCGACCATCTCATCACCGGCGCGACCTTCGCCGCGTACGCCCTCCCCACGTTCTGGCTCGGGCTCCTGCTGATCCTCACGTTCGGGCTCCAGCTCGGCTGGCTCCCGCTCGGAGGGATGACGACACCCGGCGGTGACGGGGACCTCGTCGACCGTCTGCGGCACCTCGTGCTGCCCGTGGTCACGCTCTCGCTGCCCGGAATCGCGCACTACGTGCGCTACCTCCGCGCGTCGCTCCTCGAGACGATCGGCCAGGACTACGTGCGCACCGCGCGGGCGAAAGGGCTGGGCGAGCACGCCGTGCTCAGGGGCCACGCGCTGCGGAACGCCGCGATCCCGCTCGTCACGCTCGCGGCGCTCGAGCTGCCCGAGCTCTTCGTGGGCGCGCTCGTGACCGAGCAAATTTTCGGCTGGCCCGGCATGGGCCGCCTGTTCTGGGACGCGGCGACGCGCGCCGACTATCCGGTGCTGATGAGCCTGCTCACGGTCGCCGCGGCGCTGATCATCCTGGCGAACCTCGTGGCCGATCTGCTCTACGCCGCGATCGATCCGCGGATCCGCGTGGGCGCATGACGGCACGCGGGCGCGTCCTCGAGCGCTTCCAAGCGCACCGCCTCGCCATGGCCGGCCTCGTCCTGCTCGCGCTGCTCACCGTCGCGTCGGCGGCCGCGCCGCTGCTCACGCCGTTCGACCCGCAGCGCACGGACCTGACGAGCATCTTCGAACCGCCGTCCGGCGCGCACCTCTTCGGGACTGACAGCCTCGGTCGCGACCTCGCGACGCGGCTCCTGTACGGGGGGCGGGTCTCACTCACGATCGGCATCCTCGTCGTCGCGATCGCGATGGCCGTCGGCGTCACGGTGGGCGCGCTCGCCGGCTACTCAGGCGGCTTCGTCGACGGCGCGCTCATGCGGACGGTGGACGCGCTCTATGCGTTTCCGCGGCTGTTCCTGCTCATCTTCTTCGCGGTGCTGTTCGGCGGCACGCTCGCGACGGTCGTGCTGGTGCTCGGCCTGCTCTCCTGGATGACCACCGCGCGGCTGGTGCGCGCCACGTTCCTCTCGCTCAAGCAGCGCGAGTTCGTGATCGCGGCTCGCTCGATCGGCACGGGTGACGCGCGCCTCGTGCTGCGGCACTTGCTCCCAAACGCCGCGGCGCCGATCATCGTGGCCGCGACGCTCGGCGTCGCCGGCGCGATCCTCGCCGAGAGCACGCTGTCGTTCCTCGGCCTCGGGGTCCAGCCCCCCACTCCCACGTGGGGCAACATGCTGCGCGAGGCGCAGACCGACATGATCCGCGCCCCGTGGACCGCCCTCTTCCCCGGCCTCGCGATCTTCATC
>VGPA01000102.1 GCA_016875665.1 Chloroflexota bacterium
CAGCTCCGCGGCGGCGCGCGCCGCGCGGACCGACGCGCCCGATGCCGCGCGCAGCCAGCGGTACATGCCCGTCGCGAGGTCCCAATCGTTGTTCCAGCCCCCGGCCTCGCGCCACACGCGCACGTCGTCGCGCCCCACCGCCTCGCCGTCGTCGGCCAGGCCCGCATCGTGGACCAGGAGCCACTGGACCGTGCGCATGACCGCGACCGTGTACGAACGGCTGGTGTCGACGAGGACCCCGTCCACGTCGAACACCACCGTGTCCATGGTCAGGAGGCGGTTCCCGCGGGGAGCGCGACGTCCACCACGCCCGGGCCGACCTCGGCCATCACGGCGGCCTGGAGTCCGACCGACGGCTGCACCTTGAACGCGGTCTTCATGCGCTCCATCCGACCCTCTCGGCGGGGCAGCTCGAGGACGACGGGCACCGTGCCAGGGTACTTGCCGAGCACGGTCATCACGCGCTGGAAGATGGCGATCGAGCGTTCGTAGTCAAGCGCCTCGCGGAAGCTCACCACCACCTGCGCATCGCCGCTGACCTGCACCGGCGGCGGGAGCGGCGGTGCGACCGGGCGCACCGGCTCGACGACCATCTCCTGCCTCGGCGGCATCGCGCGGCGGCGCGCGGCGATCTGGCCCTTGCGGCTCTCCGCGAACGTCTTCATGTCCTGGATCCCCTGCTCGCTGAACGGCACCGCGTGCTCGACGAGGATTTTCGGGTTGTCGTCCCGCTCCTCGACCCGCGCGAGCACGATCAAGATCTCGTCGGCGTTCCACACCGCGGCGGTCTTCTCATACGTCCGCGGGAACACGGTCGCTTCGGTCGAGCCGGTCAGGTCCTCGATCTGCGCGAACACCATCAGTGCCTTCTTCTGCGTGATGTGCTTCCGCGCGGTGGTCACCACGCACACGAGCGTCACGAGATCGTCCGGCGACGACTCCTTCAACTGGGCGATGTGCGAGACCTCCGGGAGCTCGCCGACCCGCGCGGCGACGTCCTTGAGGGGGTGGTCCGAGATGTAGATCCCGATGAGCTCCTTCTCCCACGAGAGCAGCTCCCGGCGCGGCGCCTCGGTGTCACCGAGGGCCGCCACCGGGGCCGCGGAAGCGCTCACCTCGCCGAACAGGCCGAGCTGGCCCGCGGCACGGTCCTTCTGCTCGCGCTGCGCCGTCGAGAGCACCGCATCGAGCGCGCTGAGCTGCGCTTGGCGGCGCCCGAAGGCGTCGCACGCGCCGGCCTTGATCAGCGACTCCAGCACCCGCTTGTTGTTCCGCTGGAGATCGATCCGCACGCAAAGATCCTCGAGCGAGGCGAACGCCGCACCCGCGCGGCGCGCCTCGACGATGCTCTCGATCGCGCCCTCGCCCACGTTCTTGATCGCGCCGAGCCCGAAGCGGATCGCGTCGCCTTCCACCGTGAACGCGTACACGGAGGCGTTGACGTCGGGCTTGAGCACCGACACGCCGAGGCGCCGGCACTCCGCAACCGCGATCGCGACGCGCTCCGCGTCGCCCATGTCCGACGAAAGCACCGCCGTCATGTACTCGACGGGGAAGTTCGCCTTGAGATAGGCGGTGTGGTACGCGATCAGCCCGTAGATGGCGGCGTGCGCGCGGTTGAACCCGTAACGCGCGAACGGCTCGAAGTCGCGCCAGACGGACTCGATGGTCGCGGCCGGGACGCCGAGCTTGGTCGCTCCGGCGACGAACTTCTCCTTCTGCGCATCCAGCTTGTCGCGGAACTTCTTGCGCACCGCGTAGCAGAGGACGTCGGCCTCGCCCAGGGTGAAGCCGGCGAGCGCCTGTGTCACCGCCATCACGTCCTCCTGGTAGACCATCACTCCGTACGTCGACCGCAGCACGGGCTCCAGGCTCGGGTGCGCGAACGTCACGGGCTCTAGCCCGTGCTTGCGCTTGATGTAGGAAGGGATGTAGTCCATCGGGCCGGGACGGAACAGCGCGACCATGGCCATGACGTCCTCGACGCGGTCCGGCTTCAGGTCGCGGATGTGGCGCCGCATCCCCGGGGACTCCAGCTGGAACAGGCCCGTGGTCTCGCCCGAGGCGAGCAGGGCGAAGGTCTTCTTGTCGTCGAGCGGGATCGTCTCGCGGTCGATCCTCACCCCGCGGTGCGCCTCGATCAGCTCCAGCGCGCGGCAGAGGATCGTGAGGTTCCGGAGGCCGAGGAAGTCGAACTTGAGGAGCCCGAGCTTCTCGATGCCTCCGTCTTCGAACTGGGTCTGGATGCCGTCCTGCTTGCCCTTCGGACGCTCGAGCGGGACGAGCTCGATCAGCGGGTCTCCGGAGATCACGACCCCTGCCGCGTGCGTCCCGGTCGAGCGGACGAGGCCCTCCACGCTCTCGGCGAGGTCGAGCAGGCGCTCCACCTGCGGATCGGCGGCGGCCATGTCCGCGAGCTCCGCGACGTTCGCGCGGGAGTCGGCGAGAGGCGGCGCCGCGGGCCCGGTGGGGATCGTCTTGGCGATCCGGTCGGCGTCGCCGTACGGCATGCCGAGCACGCGCGCCGTGTCTCGCACGGCCGCGCGCGCGAGCATCCGGTTGAAGGTGACGATCTGCGCGACCCGGTCGGCGCCGTACTTCTGGGTCACGTACGCGATCACCTCGTCGCGCCGGTCGTCCATGAAATCGACGTCGATGTCCGGCATCGTGTAGCGCTCGAGGTTGAGGAAGCGCTCGAAGATGAGCCCGTACTTGATCGGGTCGATGTCGGTGAGGCCGATCGCGTAGTTCACGAGCGAGCCGCCGGCCGAGCCGCGGACCGCGGTGAGGATGCCGCGCTGGTGCGCGAAGTGGATGAAGTCCTGCACGATGAGGATGTAGGCGCTGTAGCCCATCTTCGCGATCACGGCGAGCTCGTTGTCGAGCCGCGCCCGGAGCGCCGGCGCGATCTCGCCGTAGCGGGCCTTCACCCCGGCCTCGGCCATCAGGCGGAGCTGCTCGTCGACGGTGCGGCCGCCCGGAACGGCGAAGTGCGGCAGGCGGAGCTCGCCGAGCGGGAGCGTCAAATCCGTCGCGGCCGCGATCCTGAGCGTGTTCTCGAGCGCCTTGTCGATCTGCTTGCGCTCGGCCGGTGCCCAGCGGTCCTTCGCCATGAGCCGGTCGCGGAGGTCGTCGATCGACTTCAGGAACAGCTGGTCGTTCATGCGGAGGCGCTGCTGCTCGTCGAGCGTCTTGCCCGACTGGATGCACACCATCACATCCTGCGCGGCGGCGTCCTCGGCGCGCACGTAGTGGGCGTCGTTGGTCACCACGAGCGGGACGCCGGTCCGGCGGCTCACTTCGAGGATGCCCCTGAAGACGGCCTCCTGCTCCGGGATGCCGTGGTCCATCAGCTCGAGGTAGTAGCCGCCCTCGCCGAACATCTCCTGATGCGCCATCGCCACGGCGCATGCCGCGTCGATCCCCTCGTCCTGGATCGCCCGGCCGATCTCGCCTTGGAGGCAGGCGGAGAGCGCGATCAGGCCGCCGTGCTTTTCGCGCAGGAGCTCCTTGTCCATCCGCGGCCGGTAGTAGTAGCCCTCGAGGTGGGCGCTCGTCACGAGCGAGACCAGGTTCCGGTAGCCCTTCAGGTTCTTCGCGAGGAGCACGAGATGAAAAGGACGGCCGTGGCCCTCGATCTTGGGGTCGCGCGAGTGGCGGCTCTCGCGGGCGACGTAGGCCTCGACCCCGATGATCGGCTTGATCCCGTGCTCTTTGGCGATCGAGTAGAAGTCGATCGCCCCGTACAGGGCGCCGTGGTCGGTGAGGCCCATCGCCGGCTGGCCGAGCTCTTTGGCGCGCTGGATCAGCGCGGAGAGGCGCGAGAGCCCGTCAAGGACGCTGTACTCGCTGTGGGTGTGGAGGTGGACGAACTCGCTGCTCGTGTCTCGGCCCTCTCAGCGTCTTGGGGGAAGCACCGCGACGCGGGTTGAGTCTAGGGTAGGGCGCGATGTCCCGCCGGTCCGTCGGCATCCTCCTGGCGAGCGCGGCGGTGTTCCTTCTGTTCGCCGCCCTGATCAGCGTCGGCGCGACCAAGGCGGTCGACCGAGACTTCACCCTCTGGGTTCAATCGTTCGCCTCCCCTGCCCTCGACCGGGTCGCGAACCTGAGCACCATCCTCGGGCAGTCGACCCTGGGCGGCGCGGCCGCCTTGGCCCTGTCGCTGCTGCTCTTTGCGCGCGGCGCCCGCTGGGCGGCGCTGGCCCCGCTGCTCATCGGCGTGACCGTGCTCATCGAGCTGCCCGGCAAGCTGCTGCTGACGCACCCGTCGCCGCCGCACGAGTTCATCCGCACCTCGTTCAATCCGCTCGGCATCCACCTGCGCACCCCGTCGTCGTTCCCGAGCGGCCACGTCGCGCGGACCGTGTTCTTCGCGTGGCTCCTCTGGGAGCTCGTCCCCGCCCGCCCGCTCCGGTTCCTTGTGCTCGCGGTCGCCACGGTCACGCCGCTCCTGCGGATCTACCTCGGTGACCACTGGGTGAGCGACACGATCGGCGGCGTCGCGACCGGCACCATCGCGGGCGTGCTCGCGGTCGAGTGGTACCGCCGCTTCCATCGCAATCGGAGACCCGCATGAGCCGAGAGAGATGAGCAGGGAGCTGAAGCTGCGCTACGGCATGAATCCGCACCAGGCTCCCGCACGCGTGATCGCCGACGGCCCGATGCCGATCCAGGTTCTCAGCGGCGCACCCGGGATGATCAACGTCCTCGACGCCCTCAACGCATGGCAGCTCGTGCGCGAGCTCCGCGCCGCGTGCGGGCTCCCGGCCGCAGCGTCCTTCAAGCACGTCAGCCCAAGCGGCGCCGCGCTCGGCCTCCCGCTCACGGACGCGGACCGCGCGGCCTACTTCACGGGCAGCGGCCCGCTCAGCCCGCTCGCGGCCGCGTACGCGCGCGCACGGGGCACCGACCGCCTGGCCTCGTTCGGCGACCTGATCGCGCTCAGCGATCCGGTGGACGCGTCGGCCGCGGCGCTGATCCGGCAGGAGGTTTCCGACGGCGTCATCGCCCCGGCGTACGACGCCGACGCGCTCGCGCTCCTGCGCGGCAAGCGCGGCGGCACGTACCTCGTGCTCGCGATCGATCCCGGATACGAGCCGGATCCCACCGAGTCGCGCACGCTCTTCGGGCTGCGCGTCGAGCAGCAGCGCAACGACGCGGTCATCGGCCCGCGGCTCCTCGAGCGCGTGGTCACCACGCGCACCGAGCTTCCGGCGGAGGCGCGCCGCGACCTCCTGCTCGCGCTCGTCACTCTGAAGTACACGCAGTCCAACTCGGTGTGCCTGGCGAAGGACGGCCAGACCATCGGCGTGGGCGCGGGCCAGCAGTCGCGCGTCGACTGCGTGCGCCTCGCCGCGTCCAAGGCGGAGCGCTGGTGGCTGCGCCGGCACCCGCGCGCGCTCGGCCTGCGCTTCGTGAAGGGGGCGGGGCGCCCCGACCGCGACAACGCGCTCGACGCGTTCGTGCGCGGCAACC
>VGPA01000103.1 GCA_016875665.1 Chloroflexota bacterium
CGAGGTGGCGACCGGCCGCACGGCACACTGCGTGGGCAAGCCGGAGCCCGGTCTCTTCGCCGAGGTGCTGCGCCGGGCGGGGCCATCCGACGGTCGGGTCGTCGTGATCGGCGACTCGCCCGATTACGACATGGTCCCGGCGCACCGGCTCGGCGCCACCGGCGTCCTGGTCCTCACCGGCCTCACCGACGCGGCTGCCGCGCAGCGCGCCACGGGCGAGGCCGTCCCGGATCACGTCATCGAGTCGCTCGACCAGCTCTTCGCGCTGCCGGAGCTGCGCGGGGTCTGATCAGCCGAGTCGCGGGTCGGCTCGCGCACGGCGGCGGCGTCAGCGGGCGCGGATCCCGATCGCCTGCAGGAGGATCAGCGTGCCCCAGCCGAACAGGAAGCAGCCCGGGATCGTGAGCACCCACGCCGTGACGATGCGGCGCGCGATCCCCCAGCGCACGGCCGAGAGCCGCCGGGTGGATCCCACCCCGAGGATGGCGCCGCTGATGGCGTGCGTGGTCGAGATCGGAATGCCGAGCCGGGTCGCGACCTCGATCACGGTGCCGGCCGTTGTCTCGGCCGCGAAGCCGTTGACGGGTTTCAGCTCGGTGATGCGCACGCCCATCGTCTTGATGATCCGCCAGCCGCCCATCGCGGTGCCGAGGCCGATCGACACCGCGCACGTGACCTTCACCCAGTCCGGGATGTGGAACTCGGAGATGTAACCGCCGGAGAAGAGGGCGAGCGCCAGAATGCCCATCGTCTTCTGCCCGTCGTTCCCGCCGTGGGTGAACGCCATGTAGGCGCTCGAGATGATCTGCAGCCGTCCGAAGGATCGCTGCACGATGGTGTAGCTCGCCCGCCGCAGCAGCCAGTAGATCGAGAGCATGAACAGATAGCCGGCGACGAGGGCCAGTACGGGCGAGTACACGACGCCGAACCCGGTGCGCTGCACGCCGCTGGGGATCACGACGCCCCATCCGTGCGCCGCGACCGCCGCGCCGATCAGGCCGAAGATGAGCGCATGGCTGGAGGAGGTCGGCAGCGCCGCGTAGAAGGTGATCATGTCCCACACGATCGCCGCGACCAGCGCGGCCAGCACGATGTCGAGCGCGACCTGGTTGGAGTCGACGATGCCCTTGCCCACCGTGGTCGCGACCGCGACGCCGCTCATCGCGCCGGCGAAGTTGAGCGCGCCGGCCATGAGGACGGCTTGGCCCGGTGTGAGCACCCGCGTGGCCACGACGGTGGCGATCGCGTTCGCCGCGTCGTGGAAGCCGTTCACGAACTCGAACACGAGGCCGAGCAGGACGACGAGGATGATCAGAAGGAGGGCGCTGTCCACTACGCGTGCTTGACGACGAGCATCTCGACGATGTTGGCGACGTCCTCACAGCGGTCGATGGCCTGCTCGAGCTTCTCGTGGAGGTCCTTCCACTTGATGATCTCGACCGGATCGGTCGATCCCGCGAAGAGCTCGACGAGCGCCTCGCGGAAGACCTCGTCGCCCTGGTTTTCGAGGGTGTGGAGCTTGATCCAGTGCGGCTCGAGGTCGCGCAGCCGCTCCATCTTGTCGGTCGCGACACGGATCTCCTCGGCCGCGGCCACGAGCACTTTGGCCTGGCGCACGGCGGCCGGGCGCACGGCGGTCACGTGGTAGAGCTGGATCGTCTCCGCCACGTCGTACGCCAGGTCCGTGATGTCGTCCAAGCGCGAGGCAAGTCCGATGATGTCCTCACGGTCGAGCGGAGTCACGAAGGTCTCGTTGAGCACACGAATGATCTCGTGGGTGAGCTTGTCCCCGTGATGCTCGATCGCATGGATGCTCTTCACCTTGTCCTCGACGCGGACGAAGTTCGACAGCATGTTTTCGAGCGCCTTCGCGGCCTCGAGCGCGTTCTCCGCGTGCTGCGAGAAAAGGACGAAGAAGATGGACTTCCTGGGCATGAGTGAGAAGCGCATAGACACCTCCGCGGATCCAGCGTAGGGCGGCGGGAGCGGATGTGCTGCATGGCTGAATACGGCGCGATGCCCGAGAATCGCGCCGTGACCGCATTCTCCGTCGTCTGCGTCGGCGGCGGCCTCGGGACGCCGACCGTGATGGCCGGCCTCAAGGCGCTCACCGACGACATCACGGCGCTCATCGCCGTGACTGACTCCGGGCGCTCCACCGGGAAGGTGCGGATCGCCGTCGGCATGCCGGCTCCGGGCGACATCCGCAACGCGCTCGCCGTGCTCGCCGAGGGCGACCAGGTGCTCCGGCGGCTCTTTGCGCACCGCTTCCAGACCGACGCGAGCGAGGATCTGAACGGCATGGCCTTCGGCAACCTGTTCCTCGCGGCGCTCACTCAGCAGGAAGGCTCGTTCCGGCGCGCGGTGGATGAGGCGGGGCGCCTCCTGGGCATCCGCGGCAAGGTCTTGCCGGTCACCCTGTACGACACCGAGCTCCGGGCGCACCTGTCCGACGGGACCGACGTCGAGGGTGAGGTGAACGTGCGCGCGCCGGGCAAGGCCCCGATCGAGCGCCTGTCCCTCACGGCGGAGCATGTGACGGCGACGCTGGGATCGGTCGACGCGCTCGCGCGTGCGGACCTCATCGTCCTCGGCCCGGGCAGCCTCTACACCACGATCTGCGCCTGCCTCCTGGTCCCCGAAATCGCGCGCGCCATCGCCACCAGCGACGCGACCGTGGTCTATGTCGCGAACACCACGCGCCAGCCCGGCCAGACCGACTCGCTCTCGCTGTGCGACCACGTGGCCACCGTGCAAGAGCATCTTGGCGGGAGCGGGCTCGACGTCGTCCTGGTCAACGACGACCCGCCGCCGGCGCGCCTGCGCGAGCATTACGGCGCGCAGGGGCTCGAGTACCTCGAGCTCGACGACGCGGAGCGGCGCGGCATCGAAGCGCTCGGTGTGCGCTGTGTCACCGCACCGATCATCGACCGCTGGAGCGGGCCGCGCGAGCTGTGGCGCAAGCAGGACACCATCCGCCACGACTCCGAGCGCGTCGCGCGCGCGCTGGTCGACCTCGTCGGCGGCGAGCGGGTCGGCCTCAGGGCCGTTTGATGCGGCACTTCCTGTCGCTCGCGGACATCTCCTCCGCGGAGCTGACCGCGCTCCTCGACGCCGCCGCACGGCTGAAGAAGGACCGCTTCGCCGCGGATCCGAACCTCACAGGGCGGACGCTCGCGATGATCTTCGAGAAGCCGAGCCTGCGGACCCGCACGTCGTTCGACGTCGGGATGCTCCAGCTCGGCGGGCGGGGGATCTACCTCTCGCCGGCCGAGGTGGGGCTCGGGCGGCGCGAAAGCATCGCCGACGTGAGCCGCGTGGTCAGCCGCATGGTGGACTTCGTGGTGCTGCGGGTCAACGCGCACGAGTCGCTCGAGGAGTTCGCGCGCCACGCGACAGTGCCCGTCATCAACGGCCTGTCCGACCTCTCGCATCCGTGCCAGGGGCTGGCCGACATCTTCACGATCCGGGAGAAGATGGGCGACCTGCGCCGCGTGCAGATCGCGTTCATCGGCGACGGGAACAACGTCGCGCATTCGCTCATGCTCGCGGCGGCGCTCAGCGGCGCCCGGCTCCGGGTCGCGACGCCCTCCGGCTACGAACCGCACCCGAAGTACCGCGAGCTCGCCGCCGCGGCGGCGAGCGCGAGCGGTGCAGCCGTCGAGGTCGCCAACGACCCGATCGCCGCGGTGAAAGGTGCCGACGTGGTGTACACCGATGTGTGGACCAGCATGGGCCAGGAGCAGGAGTACGAGCGCCGCCGCCGCGCGTTCAACGGCTATCAGGTGAACGCCGCGCTGCTCGCGCACGCGAAGCGCGACGCGGTCGTGATGCACGACTTGCCCGCCCATCGCGGCGAGGAGATCACCGATGACGTGCTCGACGGGCCCCAGAGCGTCGTGTTCGACCAAGCCGAGAACCGCCTGCACGCGCAGAAGGCGCTCGTGGCCTGGCTCGCACGCGAGGCCGTGCGCTGATGGCCGAGCGCGTCATCCTCGCCGACTGCTGCGAGGACTGGATCATCGAGTGGGGCGCTTTCTATCCGCAGGGCGCCGCGTTCGCGTGCCCCGAGTGCGCCACCGCGTGGACGAAGACCCAAGCGCAGGGGTACCGGCGCGCCGACGGGCGCGAGTTCAAGCGCGCTGCCCGCGGCAGCGGCGGCGCCTCGTTCCCGTACCTCGCGGCCGCCGATGGGCACGAGCCCAACGTGGACCGCTGCTGCGCCAAGATCCTGCTCGGCCACGGGGAGCGCATGGCCGACGGGGAGTTCACCTGCCCGGTGTGCTCGACGCGGTGGCGCAAGCGCACCGAGCGCCTGCATGGCATGCGGGTCCCCGTCTTCGCCAAGGATGGCCTCGCCGAGGCGCTGGCCATCCAGCCCGGGCGCTGGCGCCCGTTCCTGGTTTCCCTCTTGGAGTGGTCGCCCCCCCGGGAGTGAGCCGCCGGCGCGCGTAGCGGCCGGCCGTCGCCCTCGCGGGGTATCGGATCGGTGGCGTACCAGGACTACCCATGACTTCTGGCGCGCCGCCCGGAGACCCGACGGATACGTTTCACCGTCCGCGTATCCGTATTAACGGTATCGACGTGGGGAGCCGGCGAGGCGGGCTACGGCTCGCCGTCGTTGCGGGAGCGCTCAGCCTGGCCATCGGCCTGGCCGTGGCGCTGACGGGCATCCTCGTTCCCCCGGCGCAGCGGACCGCGCTCGGCGCGTCGATCACCCTCACCGTCATTTTGGGCGCGCCCGAGGCGCGCACCTCGGGCGGCACCTTCGCGCCGGTTTCGGACGGTGCCGTGCTGCGCGCCGGCGACGCGGTCCGCACGGGTCCAGGCACCCGCGTGGTGCTCACGTATTTCGAGGGCTCGACCGTCGCGATCGAGCCGTCGAGCGAGCTCGTCATCGAAGAGGCCTCGTTCGGGCCCGAGGGAACGACGCTGATCAAGATGCACCAGCTCGTCGGGCACACCTGGCACGTCGTGACCAAGCTCGTGCGAGGCGGCTCCCGCTACGAGGTGACCACGCCGGTTTCCACCGCCACCGTGCGCGGCACGGCCTTCGAAGTGGCGGTCGCGCCGGGAACGGGTGAGACCCGCGTCATCACTGCGGAAGGCGCGGTCGCGACGAGCGACGCCGCCGGCACGGGGGAGGTGCTCGTCACGCCCGGCCTCGAGACGGTCGTGCGCGCGGGCGCGCCGCCGGCCCCGCCGGTCTTGACGCCGGAGCCCGCGCGCAAGGTCCGCGTCCAGCTCAGTCGCCCGACTCGGTCGTGCTTGACTCGCTCGGCCGCGCGAACGGGCTGCGCGACGGCAAAGTGCTGCTGCAAACGCCGGGCGCGCGCATCGAGCGCGGCCCAGACGGCGTGCTCGTGATCCTGCCGAACGTCCCCGCCGGCGCGCTCACCGTCGTCGACCGCTCCGCGGGTGCTCCG
>VGPA01000104.1 GCA_016875665.1 Chloroflexota bacterium
CGACGAGGGCCGCTCCGCTCGCGAGCGCCCGCTCCTCGGCGGCGCGGTCGCGGTAGGCCGTCGGCCACAGCGCGGTCGGCGAGACCCACGCCGCGCCGAGCTGCTGGTGCCGGTGGGAGAGCGGGCTGCGCCGCACGGCGTCCGTCACGACCGCAGCCTGGCGCCCGCCGGGTCGTAAAACGGCTCCGTCTTCACGGTCGCGCTGACCATGCCGCCCTCGTGGCGGATCTCGAGCGCGGTGCCGTCCTTCGCCATGTCCACGGGCACGGTCACCATGCCGATGGTGCGGCCGAGGGTGTCGCTCCACTTCGCGCTGGTCACGCGCCCCACGGGGGTGTTGCCGCGCATCACGAACACGCCCTCCGCCGGGATGGCCCTCTGGCCCGCGGCCATCTCGAAGCCGACGAGCGCGTTCTTCGGTCCCTGGCGCTGCACCTGGCGGATCGCCGCCTGGCCGACGAAGTCGGGGCGGTCCATCTTCACCATCCAGGCGAGGCCCGCCTCGAGCGGGTTGGTGAGCGCGTCGGTGTCCTGACTCACGATGAGGTGCTGCTTCTCCAGGCGCAGCACACGCTGCGACTCGACGCCGAAGGCGCGGACGCCGAAGTCCTTACCCGCGCTCCACAGCGCGTCCCACAGCGCGGTGCCGTAGTCGGAGGGCACGTGGATCTCGTACGAGAGCTCCCCCACGAAGCCGATGCGCAGGATGATTGCGGGGATCCCCGCGACCTCGGCCTCGACGGCGGCGAGATAGGGGAGGTTCGCTTTGCCGACGTCGAACGAGGTGACCTTGGCGAGCACCTCGCGCGAGCGCGGCCCCGCCAGGTTGATCGCCGCATAGTGCCCGGTGACGTTGGTGACGTGGACTCGGCGGGGCGAGGCCGCGAGCCACCACTTGAGCCACTGGTCCACCGCCTCCGTGCCGCTCGACGTGGTGCTGATGAAGAAGCGGTCCGGGCCGAGCCGCGCGACGGTACCGTCGTCGAGCACGATGCCCGAGTCGTCGCACATCGCGCGGTAGCGGACGCGACCCTGCTTCAGGTCGCTGAACGTGTTCGGGTGGAGCCAGTCGAGGAACGCACCCGCGTCGGGGCCGCTCATCTCGAACTTGCCCAGGCTCGACACGTCGATCATGCCCACGGCCGAGCGCACCGCGCCGCATTCCTCGGCGACGGTCGTGTGCAGGTACGTCCGCTTCCAGTCGCCAAGATCGGTCCAGCGCGGATTCGACTCCTGGTGGCGCCAGTGCATCGCGGTGCGCCGGATCGGGGCGAGGTGCGGACCGGCGAGGGTGCCCATCGTCACCGGCTGGAACGGCGGGCGGGACGTGGTGAGCCCGGTCTCCGGAAGGGAGGCTCCGGTCTTCTCCGCGCGGTGCCGCGCGCTCGCGAGGTGGCACATCTTGCCCTGGCACGGGCCCATCGTGACCGTCGCGTAGCGCTTGATCAGCTCGAGCTCGTCGAAGCCTTCCTGGATCGCCTGGGAGAGCTCCTTGCCGGTGATGTCCTCGCAGACGCAGACGAACGACTTGCCCACGTCGACGACGGGCAGCGGCACGCGGGTGGTGAGCGCGCCGCGCGCGGCGGTCCGTGTGCGCTCGCGCTCCTCGCGGGCGGCAGCGAGGCCGGCGGGGCTGCGGCCTGCGGCCGCGGCGGCCTCGAGGCCGGCGGCGACGCCCGAAGCGGTCGCGAACGCCTCGTCCTCGATGCCCTCCACCGCGCCCGCGCTGAACACGTTCTGCTCGGGCACGCCGGGAACGAACTCCCCGATGCGCTCGTCGTAGGTCCGCGTGCCACCCTGCGCGAGCAGCTGCGTCACCGGCTCGGGCCGGAGCGCGACGGCGACCGCGTCGCACCGGAGCTCGCGCTCGACGCCGTTGGTCCTCACACGGAGGGAAGCCACTTGTCCCGAGCCTGTGGCGCGGACCACCGTGCTGACGGCCAGGTCGACGGTCTCGGTGATGCGGACCCCCGCCTTGGCGAGGGCGTCGACGATCATGCGTCCGTGCGCGCCGTCCACGACGGCCACGACCCGCTCGCCCACCGTGACGCCGTGGAGCCGGGCCAGGCGGAGCGCCGCGGTGCCGAGGACGATCCCCGGCAGGTCGTTGTTGTCGAACACGAGCGGCCGCTCCTGCGACCCGGCCGCGACGACGATCGCACGCGCGCGGATCCGGAAGTACGCGTCCGCGCTCGTGGCGCCGACGAACCCGCCCTCGTACACGCCGAACGCCGTTGTGGACGACAGCACGTCGATGCGCTTTTCACCGGCCACGCGCGACGCCGTCGTCCCGGCATCGCCGACGAGCCGCAGGCTGCCACCGAGCGCGGGCTGGTCGTCGATCAGGACGACGCTCGCGCCGGCCCCCGCGGCCTCGAGCGCGGCCGCGCAGCCCGCGGGGCCGCCGCCGATGACGACCACGTCGCGCGAGAGATTGCGGATGCGCGTCTCGGCATGGTGCCTGTGGCGCACGTCGACGCGGCCGACGCCGGCGACGCGGCGCAGCATCTTCTCGACGAGCGGCCACAGCGCGGCGGGCCGATGGAAGACCTTGTAGTAGAAGCCGACCGGCAGGAAGCGGTCGAAGCGGTCCACCAACGAGAAGATGTCGAAGCCGAGCGACGGGAACGCGTTCTGGTGCCGCACCCGCATCCCGGCGCGGATCGGCTCGACGCATGCCCGCACGTTCGGCACGCCATCCACCTCGACCATGCAGTTGGGGCAGCGCCCGTCGGCGCACAGGATGCCCCGGGGCCGGTGGTACTTGAAGGAGCGGGAGAGGGTGGTGATACCGGCGGCGGCGAGCGCGGAGGCGACCGTGTCGCCGGAGAAGCCTTCGATGCGGCGCCCGTCGAACGAGAACGCGATCCCCTTGGTCCGGTCGATCGTCTCACCGGGATGCATCGCCAGGCGTTTCATCCGGGCCACTCCGTCTTGAGAACGCGGTTCTCGACCGTATCGCGCTCCGCGCGGAACCAGCGGCGGCAACCGAGGCGGTGGAACCACCACTCGTGCTCGGTGCCGGCCTTGTTCACCTTCAGATAGCGGTAGTCCGCCCACTGCGCGTCGGACGCGTCCGGCGCGGGCCGCTTGAGCGTCTCGCCGCCGAATCGGAACTCGTACACGTCGCGCGGGCCGCAGCGGGGGCAAGGAACGAGAAAGGACATCCTCTAGCTGCTGCTCCGCTCCTGGCCCGGGTACCAGTTGGTGCCCACGAGCGGAATCCGCGTGATCGCGGCGGCCTCCATGGTCAGCGCGCGCATGTCCTCCGGGTCGAGGTCGTGGACGTTGGCCTTGCCGCACGCGCGGGCGATCATCTGCACCTCGAGCGTCATCGCCAACAGGAAGCTCGCGACACGCTCGGCGGCCTCGTCGATCGGCAGGCGGGCCATCAGCGCCGGATCCTGGGTCGTGATGCCGACCGGGCACCGCCCGGTGTGGCAGTGGTGGCAGTGGCCGGGCCGCGTGCCGAGGGCGGTGTAGTCCTCGAGGTAGATCGGCGCGTTGCAGTTGAGCGCGATCAGCGCCGAGGTCCCGATGTAGCAGGCGTCCGCGCCCAGCGCGAGAGCCTTCGCGACGTCCACGCCGCTCCTGATGCCGCCCGCCGCGATGAGCTGGACCTGGCCGAACGCACCGACGTCCTCGAGCCCGCGGCGCGCCTCGACGATGGCCGCGAGCGTCGGGATGCCGGTGTGGTCCTGGAGCAGCTCCGGCGACGCCGCGGTGCCACCCTCCATGCCGTCGACGACCACGACGTCCGCGCCGCACTTCACCGCCAGCTTCACGTCGTCGAAGGTCCGGGTGGCGCCGATCTTCACGAAGATCGGCACCTTCCACTCGGTGGCCTCACGCAGCTCCTCGATCTTGATGATCATGTCGTCCGGTCCGAGGAAGTCGGGGTGGCGCGCCGGTGAGCGCTGGTCGACGCCCGCGGGCAGCTCGCGGATGCCGGCGATCTCGGTCGAGATCTTCGACCCCAGGAGCAGGCCACCGGTGCCCGGCTTCGCGCCCTGGCCGATGGTGAGCTCGACGGCGTCCGCGCGGCGGAGGTGGTGCACGTTGTAGCCGTACCGGCTCGGCAGCACCTCGACGATCATCGTCTTGGAGTGCTCGCGCTCTGCCTCGAGCATGCCGCCGTCGCCCGAGGTGGTCGAGGCGCCGACCAGCGCGGCGCCTTTCGCGAGCGCCGTCTTCGCGTTGCGCGACAGCGCGCCGTACGACATGCCCGTGATCATCACCGGGATGTCGAGCTCGACCGGCTTTTCGGGGTGCTTGGTGCCGAGGATGGTCTTGGTGATGCACCGTTCCCGGTAGCCCTCGAGCGGGATGCGCGTGAGTGACGCGGGCAGGAAGGTGAGGTCGTCGAGGGATGGGAGGGGCTTGCTGCGCAGGGTGCCGAAGCCGCGAATCCGGTAGCGGCCGAGCGAGGCCTTGTCCTGGATCTCCTCGATCACCGTTGGCGTGTAGATCGGGCTCGTGCGCTCGACGATGTCGGTCACTAGAGCGCTTCCCTCCAGAAGGCGAGCTCGTGCTTGTGGAAGTTCCAGAGCTTGCGCCCGGCGACGATCTTGCGCAGCCGCTTCGGACGGGCGATGCCGCTCGTCTTGAAGCCGTCGACCAGGATCTTCTCGTCCTCGGGGGTGATCTCCGCCTCCACCGCGTCGTTGCCGAGTGAGGCGACGTTCCCCGCGATGAAGATGCGGCCCTCGTACATCGAGTCGGCGAGCGCTTCGCCGGCGTCCCCGCAAATCACGATCGCCCCACGCTGCATCATGAAGCCGGTCATGTAGCCGACCGAGCCGCCGACCAGGAGCAGCCCACCCTTCATCCCAGTGCCGGCGCGGGCGGCGCAGTCGCCGTGCACGATCACCGTGCCGCCGCGGATCGACGCGGCCGCGCTGTTGCCGGCGTTGCCGCGCACGACGACGAGGCCCGACAGCATCCCTTCGGCGACGCCCCAACCGGCGCTGCCGGTGATCTCGATGGTGACGCCGTCGTTCATGCCGGCGCAGTAATACCCGGCGCTGCCGTCGACGGTGAGCGTCACCGGGCCCTGGAGGGCGACCCCGATGTTGTGGTTCGCTCCCGGATTGACGACCTTCACGGATTGGCCCTGGGCGACCGCGGCGCGGATGGCGCGGTTCGTCTCGCGGGTGTCGAGGCGTGCCCGATCGACGACGGCCGCCGTGGCCGCCATCAGGCCGCTGCCTTCGCCGGTGCCGCGGCCCGGCGCCAGACGCGGTGCACGTGCCCGCCCGGCTCGTGAGCCACGCCTCCCGCGCCAAGCGCGGCGCGAATGGCGACCTCTTCGTTGGCGATCGCCACCCAGCTCGCCGTCTCGACGGTGATGAGCGGCTTGAACGCGAACAG
>VGPA01000105.1 GCA_016875665.1 Chloroflexota bacterium
CGACTAAGCGAGGCCGCTCCAAGATCCTTGAAGACCTTCATTAGAAGCGGGCGATCTGGCGGGCTAGCCGCTTCGATTTCAGCAGCGAGAGCGCGCAGCAAGTCGAGCGAGCGAGCGGGGTCCCCGGTAGCCCGATGAGCAATGGCTGTCTGATAGCGAATGGCGCGCTTCAGACCCACGTCCTCAAGCGCGACCGCGAGTCGCTCGGCGACGGCGAGAGCTTCCAGCGCCCGCGGACCATCAATTAGGAAGTTGTGGGCGGTTCCAGCCATCACTTGAAGTTGAGCCCGCTCACGCACCTCAGTCATTTGTGGGCGGGCTTCGTCGATCTTGGCGAGCGCTTGGCGCGCATTCGACCGCGTGAGTAGGGTTCCGATTTCGACTAACAGGAGCTTTCGGGCCTTGCTCGCTGCCTCCTCGACTTCGTCGATCACGAAGTGGGCGACCGGCTTCCCCACCCTCGCCGCGAGGAACTCGAGCGACTTCATTGCTGGCCTGACCTTCCCCAGCTCGATGGCGCTGACGTACGCCCGGGTGAAGTGCGGAGCGCCGAGTTGCGCTTGGCTGAGTCCGGCTTCGAGGCGGGCGGCACGCAAGCGGTCGCCGATTCCAAGTAGTGATTCAGAAACCGGCGCGGGACGCCGGACGCGCGCCGGACGCGACCGGGTAGGCACGGCAGGAAGCTAGGCCGAGATCAACCCCATGTCAATAAATCGTCGACAGGTGCCATTTGGGGGGCTATCCCAGGCGTAGCACCGGCGGGTGGGCGGGGTCGTCGTAATGGTGCGTGTCGATCCGGCGCAGCGTGCCCTGAACGGCGTCGGCCAGGAGCGAGTGGGTCCGGACGCCATGGGCGAAGAACCGGACGCCCTGCAGCAACTCGCCGTCGGTGACTCCGGTCGCGATGAACCGGAGGTCCTTTCCGCTCGCGAGCTCCTCGGTCCGGTAGACCCTCTTCTCGTCGGTGATGCCCATGCGCTTGGCGCGGGCACGCTCGTCGTCGTTGCGGAACGCGAGCCGGCCGATGACCTCGCCCCCCAGGCAGCGCATCGCCGCGGCCGCGATCACGCCCTCGGGCGCCCCGCCGGTGCCCATGACGGCGTGAACGCCCGTACCCGCGACTGCCACGGAAACCGCGGCGGGGCAGTCGCCGTCGTCGATGAGCTTGATCCGGGCGCCGGCGACGCGCACGTCGTTGATCAGCTTCTCGTGCCGCGGGCGGTCGAGGATGATGATCGTGAGGTCCTCGACGTCGCGATTCAGAGACTGGGCGATGATCTTCAGGTTCTCGGCGACGGGACGGTCCAGATCGACCTTCCCCTTCGCCGGCGGACCGACGATCAGCTTCTCCATGTAGGTGTCCGGCGCGTGCAGCAGCCCGCCCGGCTCCGACACGGCCATGACCGCGATCGAGTTGGCGCGGCCCTTGGCCACCAGGTTGGTGCCCTCGAGCGGGTCGACCGCAATATCGACCTCGGTGCCCTGGCCGTTGCCGACGCGCTCGCCGATGTAGAGCATCGGCGCCTCGTCACGCTCGCCCTCGCCGATCACGATCCGCCCGTTGAACGAGATCGTGTCCATGTGCTTGCGCATCGCCTCAACGGCGGCCTGATCGGCGCGCCGGTTGTCGCCGTGGCCCATCCAGTGGGCGGCGGCGATCGCGGCGACTTCCGTGATCTGCACGAGATCCAAGCTCGACGCGCGACCGACTGAAGCCACCTGAGTGACCGTCATGGCCCCCCCCCACACTCGAGTAGTGGCCCCACGCTAGCGAGCCACCGGGGCGCTTGCACGGTCCGCACGAGGTCCGCGGCGGCGCGCTCGATCGACGCGACCGCGGGCATGGATTCGGCCCCCGGCACCTCGGACGAGACCCGCACGCCCACGACGTCGGCGCGCACGCGCTCGCGCGCCTCACCCTCGACCGAGCCCACGACCAGGCCGGTGGGTACACCGTGCTCGCGCGCCGTGCGAGTGACCGTATGGGTGAGCTTGCCGAACCAGCTCTTGTGATCCAGCCGCCCTTCGCCGCTGATCACGAGGTCGGCACCCTCGAGCGCCCGGTCGAACCGCACCAACTCGAGCACGAGCGCCGCTCCCGGACGGAGACACGCCTCGAGGAATGCCACGAGGCCTGCGCCGAGTCCGCCGGCGGCACCCGCTCCGGGCACGTCACGTACGGAGCGTCCGAGACGGCTTTCGACCACGTCCGCGTACCGCGCGAGCGCGCGATCCAGGAGCGCGACCTCCGCGGGGCTCGCGCCCTTCTGGGGACCGAAGACGGCGCTCGCCCCGTCCGGGCCGAGGAGCGGATTGCGGACATCGCACGCGACCTCGAACGTGACGCCACGAAGCGCGGCGTCGACGTTCCCCTCGATCCTCTGGAGCCGCGCGAGCGCGGCACCGCCCTCGGGGAGCTCGTTCCCGTCCGCGTCGAGGAAGCGGATGCCGAACGCGCGAGCCATGCCCGACCCGCCGTCGTTTGTCGCGCTGTCGCCGATCCCCGTGATCACCCGGCGCGCGCGGCGAGCGGCGGCGAGGAGCAGGTCTC
This sequence comes from Chloroflexota bacterium, assembly GCA_016875665.1. Taxonomy (GTDB): domain Bacteria; phylum Chloroflexota; class Limnocylindria; order P2-11E; family P2-11E; genus SHYN01. The sequence continues at coordinate 2,552 of VGPA01000105.1, forward strand.
CCGTGCCGCGGGTGGAGGTTCGCAGCGGATCGCGCTCGCTCTCACGGAGCCGGGTGAGCCCGCTCGCCGCGGCCATCTCGACGACGGCGGTGGTCCCGTCACCGAGCATCCCCCACGCCGCTTCGATCTCGCGGCCGAGCGGATCGGTCGTCCGCGTCCTCTGGAACGTCCCGCCCGTCGCGTGGACGAGCGCGCGGACCGTGCCCTCGCCGCCGTCGGCGACCGGAAGCTCGACGCAGGTTGCGGAAGGCCACACCGAGCGGACACCCTTCGCGATCGCCCCGGCGACCTCGACCGCGTTCGCCGTCCCCTTGAAGTTCTGCGGGGCGACGACCACCCGCAGGGCTCGTCCCGCAGTCACCTGGGAATCGTATCGGGGGACACAACGTTCCCCTTGCGAATGCGGCAGACTTCCGAGCGGACGTGACCTTACTCCTAGCGGGAACGAACGGGCCGGACTGTACCGAGCGGGATCCGCAGGCTCTCTCGACCGTCTGGTCGACGATGGCCGCGGCCCGCCGCCGGCCCAGCGTCTTCCTCACCCCCGAGTGGCTCGCGGTGGCGCGGTCCCACGACCCCCACGAGCCGCTCACCCTCGGCGCCGGCGACCCCGCAATCGGCATCATCCCGGTCTGCCGCGACGCCGGCGACACGATCCGCTTCGGTGGCGGGGACCTCTCCGACGAGCACGACATCGTCGCCGCGGCGGGTGACGAGCAGCGCATCGCCGCCTGCTTCGCGGAGTGGCTTTGCGCCAACGCGCGCAGCGTCGACCTCGAGAACGTGCCGGGCGACACCCCCACGCTCGACGTGGTCGGTGACCGGCTGCAGCGCGCCGGATTCCGTATCGAGCGCACGCGCCAAGTCACCTCGCCGCGGATCCAGCTTCCCGACGACTTCGAGGCCTACGTGCAGGCGCTCGGCAAGAAGGAGCGCCACGAGCTGCGGCGGAAGCTGCGGCGCCTCGAAGGGGCGGGTATCGCCGCCTTCCGCTTCGCAAGCGACGCCGAGCGGCCCGCCGTGATCGAGCGCTTCTGCGACCTCCACCGGGTGTCGCGCGGCGACAAGGCCGCGTTCATGACCCAAGAGAACGAGCGCTTCTTCCGCGCTGTGGCGGACGCGCTCGCGCCGATCGGGCGCCTCAAGCTCGGGGTGGTCAGCTTCGACGGCGCCGACGTCGCCGTGCTGTGGGGCTTCGCGTACGAGAAGACGCTCGCCCTCTACAACGCGGCGTACGACCCCGGCCTCGCCTCGCTCTCCATCGGCATCGCGAGCCATGCCTGGGCAATCCGCGCGGCGATCGCCGAGGGATTCACGACGTACGACCTGCTGCGCGGGGACGAGCCGTACAAGTACGACCTCGGCGCGGCCGACCACTGGCTCGAGCGCCTGACCGCGGTCCGCCCGGAGTGAGGCGATGACGTTGCGCATCGCGATGCTGAGCGTGCATGCTTGTGCGCTCGCCAAGCTCGGCGGGCGCGATTCCGGCGGCATGAACGTGTACATCCGCGAGCTTGCGCGCGACCTCGCGCGACGCGGCATCGAGGTGGACATCTTCACGCGCTGGCGCGAAGCGGAGGACCCGCGAGTCCAGGAGCTCGCGCCCGGCGCGAGGGTGATCCACATCGAGTCCGGCCCGATCGGCTACTACCCGAAGATGTCCGTGTACGAGCGGTTGCCCGAGTTCACCGAGAAGCTGCTCGCCTTCGTGAAGGCCGAGGGACGGTCGTACGACCTGATCCACTCGCACTACTGGCTGTCCGCCGAGGTCTCTCGGACGCTGGCGGCGGAATGGGCCGCGCCGCGCATCCAGATGTTCCACACGCTCGGCCGTGTGCGGAGCGAAGTCATGGACGAGGACGCCGACGGCGAGAACGCGGTGCGCGCGGGAATCGAGGAGCGCGCCGTCGCCGAGTCGCGCGCGGTCGTCGCCGCGAGCGAGATCGAGGCCGGCGAGCTGCGCACGCTCTACGGCGCGGACATGGCCAAGGTCGCGATCATCCCGTGCGGCGTGGACCCCGAAGTGTTCCGCCCGGTCCGCCAGCTCGACGCGCGGAGGATCCTCGGCGAGGACGGCTCCAAGCGGCTGATCCTGTTCGTCGGGCGGATCGAGCAGATCAAGGGCATCGACGTGCTGCTCCGCGCGCTCGGCCTGCTCTACGCCAGGCGTCCGGACCTGAAGGCCGACGTCCGCCTGGTGGTCGTGGGCGGCGCCCTCAGCCCGCACGACGACGCGCCGGAGACGGACAAGGTGGCGGACCTGCGGCGCCACGTGCGCGAGCAGAACCTCGAGTCGAGCGTCGAGTTCGTGGGCTCGCGCGATCAGCGCGACCTCGCCCTCTACTACGCGTCGGCCGACGTCTGCGCCGTGCCGTCGCTGACGGAGTCGTTCGGGCTCGTAGCGCTCGAGGCCATGGCGTGCGGCACGCCGGTGGTGGGCACGCGCGTCGGCGGGCTCCAGACGCTCATCGAGGACGGCCAGAGCGGCATGCTCGTGCCGCCGAGCGACGAGCAAGCGCTCGCCGAAGCCCTCGAGCGCGTGCTGCTCGACCCCCGCTTGCGCATGCATCTGGCGCACGGCGCACGTGAGGCTGCGGAAGGCTACACATGGCAGCGGGTCGGCGACCGGATCGCGGATCTGTACCGGCGGATACTCTCGGCCGACGCAGCGAAGGTGGAGGGATAGGTGGGCCTGCACGACTTCGAGGTGCCCAGGCGGGTGATGGCGATCGCGGCGCACCCCGACGACATCGACTTCGGCGCGTCGGGAACAATGGCGCTCCTCGCCGCGAAGGGCGCGCACATCACCTACTGCGT
>VGPA01000106.1 GCA_016875665.1 Chloroflexota bacterium
CTGATCGAGATCGCCGAGATCACTCAAACGATGAACCGCCAAAAATCCAGGTCCGAGCTGATTGGAATCCTCAGAGACCATACGTCGGACGTCCGAGACATCGGATAAAGAGATGGTCCGTGCTGCATGGCGACATGCAGGGGCACCGCCATGTGCCCACCTGATCAAGGATCAGGTAACCGAACAGCGAAATTCCTTGTCGGGTAAGTTCCGACCCGCACGAAAGGTGTAACGACTTAGCCGCTGTCTCAACGAGGGACCCGGCGAAACTGAGATACCCGTGAAGACGCGGGTTACGCACACTTGGACAAAAAGACCCCGTGGAGCTTTACTGCATCTTGGCATTGGATTGGGGTTTCGCATGTGTAGCATAGGTGGGAGACTTTGAAGCTGGCGCGCCAGCGTCGGTGGAGTCACCAGTGAAATACCACCCTTGCGCGACTTCGACTCTAACGGCTGTCCGTAATCCGGCAGCCGGACATTGCCAGGTGGGCAGTTTGACTGGGGCGGTCGCCTCCTAAAAGGTAACGGAGGCGCCCAAAGGTACCCTCAGGCTGGGTGGAAATCAGCCGCAGAGTGCAAAGGCATAAGGGTGCTTGACTGTGAGGCTTACTCGCCGAACAGGGACGAAAGTCGGGCTTAGTGACCTTCTGATCCCGAGTGGAAGGGTCAGGAATCATCGGACAAAAGCTACCCCGGGGATAACAGGCTTATCACGCCCAAGCGTTCACAGCGACGGCGTGGTTTGGCACCTCGATGTCGGCTCGTCGCATCCTGGGGGGGCAGTACCTCCCAAGGGTTGGGCTGTTCGCCCATTAAAGCGGTACGCGAGCTGGGTTCAGAACGTTGTGAAACAGTTCGGTCTCTATCCAGTGTGCGCGCAGGTGAGTTGCGAGGAGCTGCCCCCAGTACGAGAGGACCGGGGTGGGTCGACCGATGGTGTACGAGTTGTCGTGCCAACGGCACTGCTCGGTAGTTATGTCGATTCGCGATAACCGCTGAAAGCATCTAAGTGGGAAGCGCACCTCAAGATGAACTCACCCTCTGGGCCAACCAGGTAAGACCGCAGGTAGAGAACCTGTTTGATAGGCGGCATGTGGAAGGATCGTGAGATCTGGAGCTGAGCCGTACTAACGGTCGAGCGGCTTGACCTAATTCCAGCACCCAGCCGGGCCGACGAGCCCGGTGGCGGTACGAAAATCGCTCGTTTCGCTCTTCCTCGCCAACACCGTTCGATGAAAGCCGCCGGCCCCACACGGGCCGGCGGCTTTTTCTTTGGGTAGCGTGCGCTCCGTGCGATTCGCCGCGCTCGAAAGCGCCAACTTCCGGCTCTACTTCTTCGGGCTGGCATTCGGGCAGGGCGCGGTCTGGGTCCAGCGGACGGCGCAGGCCTGGCTCGTGCTCGAGCTGACGGGGTCACCGGCCGCCGTCGGTCTCATCTCCGCGGTCCAGACCCTGCCCGCGCTCGCGTTCGGCCTGTTCGTGGGTGCGCTGACCGACCGCCTGCCCAAGCGCCGGCTGATCATGACGATGCAGGGGGCGGCAGTCGTACAGAGCGTCGTGACGAGCGCCCTCGTGCTCGGCGGCGGCGTTCAGCTGTGGCAGCTGTACGTCCTCGCCTTCGTGCTCGGGACCATTACGGTCGCGGAGAACACGAGCCGCCAGACGTTCATTTCCGAGATGGTCTCCCGTGAGCAGATGCCGAGCGCCGTCTCGTTGAACTCCACCGCGAGCAGCGTTGCCCGCATTCTCGGTCCGACGGCCGCGGGCCTCGCGATCGTGACGCTGGGGATGGGCTGGGCGTTCGTGCTCCAGGCGTGCGCGACCGCGACCGTGCTCTTGCGCGCCCCGATTACCGCGGTCGCATGCTGGCGCTCTACATCCTGCTCACGCAGGGGACCACGCCGATCGGCGGCGCGCTCGTCGGCTTCATGGCGGAAGCGTGGGGGATCCAGGTGGCGATGACCGTCGTCAGCGGCGTGTCGCTCTCCGCACTGGCGATCATTTGGCTCGCGCTGCGCAAGCGTCTGCCGGCTGACGCCTAGCCCGCGCTACTTGTGCTTCGCGAGCTGCGGCATGATTTCCTCGCGGTACTGCCGGCTCACCACCCGCCGCGAGATCCGCGCCCCGATGAGGGCGGGGCCGCCCCCTTCGAGGAACGCGGCCACCTGCTGCTCGATGTCCTCGATCGAACGGGCGCGCGACCCGCGCACTCCAAGGAGCGGCGCGATCGCGGCGAAGTCGGGGCTCGGGTAGTCGGCCTTCTCGCGCACCAGACCCTTCGCGCCGAGCTTGTGGAACTCGGCGCCCAGGCTCTCGTCGTTGTAGACGACCGTGAGCACGTTCGGCGTGAAGCGCCCGATGGTGTCCAGGTCCTGCAAGCCCTGCATCAGGCCGGCATCCCCGGACAGGAAGAGAACCTTGCGCTCGGGTGCGGCGAGCGCGGCCCCGATGGCCATGCCGAAACCCTGTGCGATCGCGCCGAACTCGGCCTGCACCTCGAAGTGCCGCGCGCGGGCGGGGCCGATGAAGGAGGCGGCGATGCCGTGGAAGTGCCCGGTGTCGGTCACGATGAGCGCGTCGTCCGGGGCTGCCCGGTCGATCGCCGCCGTCACGAGACGGGGGTCGAGCAGCCTGGGCTCGAGGTCGGGCGCGTGGCGCTCGAGCTCGGAGGCGAGGTGGTCCGGCGGCGCGGCGGGCTTCGGACGAGTCGCGACGCCTCGGCGCTTGATCTCGGCGATGATCGCGCGCAAGCCCAGCTTGGCATCGGAGACGACCGGGATGTGCGAGCGCGCGCGTCCCGCGTCGAGGTCCAGGTGACGATCTGCGCTTTGCCGAGCAGCTCGCCCGAGCTCGTGGTCATTGGACCCAGGCTCGTGCCCACGGCGAGCGCCGCATCGGTCGCCTCGAAGAGCTCGCGGGTGTACTCCGACGCGTAGCCGCCGACGGTCCCCACCGAGCAGGGGCCGCGGCCGAGCTCGCCCTTGACTGGGAGCGTGTTGCCCTGCGGCGCGCCGAGCAGCAGCGAGACCTCATCCACCTCGGCGATCGCGTCCACGGACCCGCGTCCGGCGAGCACCACGGGGCGCTTGGCGGCGAGGAGCGTGGTCACGGCGGCGGCCACGGCCTCGGGGTTCGGCATGATGAGCGGCGGGAGGGGGATGGACCTCGGCTCGTAGCGCGCTTCCGGCGCGCTGCGCTCCTGCACGTCGAGCGGGACGCTCAGCACCACCGGGGTCCGCTTGGTGCGGGCCAGGTAAAAGGCACGTGCCACGTCGCTCAGCTTGCGGAAGCGGATCCACGTGGCCTCGCATGCGGTGACGAACGCCTCCTGATCCATGCGCTGCCCGCCCGTGTCGACCCAGCCCGTCATGATCACTATCGGGATGCCGCCGCGCGCCGCAGTCATGAGCGCGGTCGCGATGTGGGTGAGCCCAGGACCCATCGTGATCGAGACGGCGCCGACTCCACCCGTGATCCGGGCGTACGCCTCGCCCGCGGCGACCGCGACGTTCTCGTGCCGCAGCGGGACGTAGCGGACGTCCGTCAGATCCATGTAGTGCGCGACGAACTCCATATTGCCGTCGCCCATCAGGCCGAACACGACGCGGACACCCTCGGCCTTGAAGGCGGCCCTGATCTGGGCGGACATCCGGGTGGTGCGCATGCGGACCGAGGCTACTGCTTCACCGGCGCGGGCCATTCTCCTTCCCTCCGCGCGGGCGGAGTGGTACAGTGAGCACCTCGGTCCTTGGAGCGGCGGGGTCACACCTGTTCCCATCCCGAACACAGCAGTTAAGCCCGCCAGCGCCGAAGATACTCGGGACGTCGGTCCCCGGGAAAATAGGTCAGGGCCGGGATCTAAAAGACTTCGACGCGAAAGCGCCGAGGTCTTTTGCTTTAAGACCGCTGTGGTGCGACGCGCAAGCCGCGGCCGCCTTTCTGCTCATGCCAGCCCACCCCACGGCCGTCGCGCGGCGGATCGTGCCCGATCCAGTCGCGGTTCAGATCCTCGTCGCCAGCCTGCTCGGCGACGGACGCCTGGTCGGGCCGCCGCTGGCGCGGCGTCTTCGCATCGTGGAGCGGGCGGATCGCGAGGCCTACGCCCGCTGGAAGTACGACCGGCTCGGCGCGCTCGCGGCCGGACCTCCGCGGCGTGAGGGCGGAGCCATCGTGCTCGACACCATCGCGCACCCGATCCTCGACGACCTGGCGGCGATGCAGGTCCGGGGGTGCGCGCGCGACGTCCTGGGTCCGCTCGGCTTCGCGGTCTGGCTCGCGGACGCCGGGCGCACGGTGCTGGTCGTCGCCTGAGTCAGGCGGCCGTTACCGCCGAGGCGTCGAGTGCGCGGCGGATGTTCTCGATGGCGCGCTGGCGGAGCTGGCTCGCGCGCGCCTGGCTGATGCCCATCTGCGTTGCGCACGCGCGGAGTGTCCGCCCGCCGCGGTAATGGCGGGTCACGAGCTCGCGCTGGCGCTCGGGCAGCGCACGGATCGCGGCGTCGACGCGGCCGCGGAGCTCGCGGTCCTCGATGCGCGACTCGGGCTCCTCGTCGCTTATCCACGAGAAGCCGCTCGCGAGCAAACTGTCCAGCGAGAGCGTGCGTGGGCCGCGCTCGGGCGCCTCATCGTCGATGCGCCTCTCCTCGCGCGTCATGTCGTCGACGAGGCGGAGCTCGTCGACGACCGCGCCGCGGATCCGGAGAGCGGCGTACGCCTCGAACGGCACTCCCCGTCCCGCGTCGTAGCGGTCGATCGCCTGGATCAGGCCCACGTATGCCGCCGACTCGAGATCGTCGCGGCCGGCGAGGGAACCGGTCGGCACGCGCATGCGGCGCGCCGTCTCGCTCGCCAGAGGCGCATAGGCCTCGATCAGCAAGTCGCGGACATCACGCTCCCCAGCGCGGTGGCGGGCCCAGAGGGCCTCGAGTTCCATCGCACAGGCGATGCTGGGCCGGGCCCGCGCGCGCGAATCCCCGATCAGGGTGCCGTTCGGGGCCCCCATTCGGCCCCGTGCTGTCGGCGCAGGACGCGCAGCGTGAGTCAGTCGATGAGGGATGAACGGAGTGCGAGGACGACCGCGTGGGTGCGGTCCGTAGCCCCCAGCTTGGCGATCACCGTCCGCACCGCCTTCTTGACGGTGTCCTCGGCGAGCACCATCGCCCGCGCGATCTCCTTGTTGGTGGCACCGCGCGCGAGGTGGCGCAGGAGATCGAGCTCCCGGGGCGTCAGGTTCTCGCCGATCGACGAGCGTTCGGCGAGAACGGGCTCGGCGGCGCGCGGGGCGTCGAATGCCGCCGGGGCGTCGACCGTGGAGAGCGCCACGAGCCCGGCCGCCGCGGCGCGGAGCGC
>VGPA01000107.1 GCA_016875665.1 Chloroflexota bacterium
TGGCGCGGGCGGCGTCAACTTGGGCGACTCCCGGGTCGAGCGGTTCGCCATGTTCAGTTCGCCCGCGCTGGGGCGCCTCGCGCCGGGGCTGTTCCCGCCACGCGGCGCGGGGCTCGAGGGCTCGGCGCGGCGCGTCGTCCTCGCGCTGCTGCTCCTCCTCCCTCATCGTCGCCTCGGCGTTCCAGGCGTCGCGCGCGGCGATGCTGCCGCAGGAGACGCTGCTGCTCGGCTGGTTCATCGTGCTCGCCGCGGCGGTGGCGCCCTGGCACCGGTTGCCGCGCGCCGTGTTCGGCTCGGTTGCGCTCGCGGCCGCCGGCACCGTCGCGCTCCTGGTGTCGCGGACGCGCGGTCCGGAGAGCCCGTACCAGGGCCTGTTCTACCTGACCGCGCTGGTTGGCGCAGTCGTCGCCCCGCCGCTGTGGGCGGGCGTCGCGATCGGCACGATCATGGCGGGACTCAACCTCCTACCGCTCACGTACTCGCCGGGCTTCGCGGCGGAGCAGCACTACGTGCGGTCGGGGCTCCTCATCATCGAGTCGTTCTTCGGCGCGTGGCTCGTCGACGAGCTCTCACGCGTGGTCGTGGTGGCGTCGCTCGACCGCAGGCGCCTCGGTGAGGAACGCGAGGTCGCGGCCGAGCTGCGCCGCGCGCAAGCGATGCGGCAGGAGTACATGTCGGTGATCGCGCACGAGCTGCGCAATCCGCTCGTCGCGGTCGGCGCGGCGGCACGCGTGCTCGCCAAAGACGTCGTCGGCAAGCCGGGCGAGCAGATCGCCAACGGCATCGTGGTCGAGGTGCGGCACGCACTCGACCTGCTCGACGGCCTCACGGACGTCTCAAGCCTGGAGTCGGGCCGGCTCCGGATCGTGCTGCGGCCCACGGAGCTCACCGCGCTCCAGGGAGTCGCGCCGGACCACAACATGGTGCTGCGCGGCGCCGAGGCGCCGATCACGGTCCTCGCGGAGCGTGGGCAGCGTCCAGATCGCGGCCGCGCTGCTGGTGGGCGGCGCCTGCGAGTGGCTGCATCGCGTGATCGGGGAGCGCCTTCCCGCGTCGCGCGTGCTCCTCGTGCGCGCGCTCGTCGCCGCCGTCGTGCTCGTCCCCGTGCTCGGCGAGCGCTGGTCGTTCGCGGCGGTGAACGGGGCGTGGATCGAGGAGACGGTGCGCAACGTGCAGCGCGATCCGGACATCGTCGCGGTGCTCGAGCCGCTGCGCGGCCTGCCCGCCGGCCGCGTCTACGCGGGGCTCCGCACGAACTGGGGCGAACGGATGGACTTCGGGTCGACGTTCCGCGGGATCCACTTCTACGACGTCATCACCGAGGTCGGGCTCGACCCGGTGCGCCCGCCCTCGTATTCGTTCTCGCTGAACTCGGACCTGATCTTCGACCTCAATGAGTCGCGCCCCGGCGACCTCCAGGTGTTCAACGCGCGGTACGTGATCGCGCCCTCGACGCTCGCGCCGCCCGCCGACTGGCGGCCCGTCAAGGCCGCGGGCCGCTACACGCTGTACGCCGTCGCGACCACCGGCTACGCGCAGTACGTGGCGGTCGCGGGGCGGATCCAGCCCGCGTCGCAGGCCGAGCTGCTTCAGTGGAACCGGCGCTGGCTGGCGAGCGGGGATCCGGCGGCCGGCCGGTACCTGCGCGTGGACTGGCCGCGCGTGAACCCGGCGCCGGCGGCCGAGGGAGGCTGCCCGCAGCCCGCGTACGAGTCCGAGCGCGTCGGCCCCGACCGGTTCGAGTTCGTCGTCTCCTGTCCCCAGGGGGCCACGCTCGCGATCAAGTCGACCTACCACCCGAACTGGCGGGTGACGGTCGACGGCACCGAGCAGCCGACCTTCATGGTCTCGCCGTCCTACCTCGCGGTCGCCGTTCCGGCAGGCCGCCACACCGTCCAGGCGCAGTACGTCGGCGCGCCCTACAAGGTGCCGCTCGCGGTCCTCGGGGTCGCGGTCCTGGCCGCCGTGATGGTGCTCCGCAAGCGCATCGAGGAGCGTCTGGACGGCCTGGCGGGCTACGTCCGGGGCCGTATGGCGCGGGAGCCCGGGCCCCGAGGACAATCCCTGAAGTGAGTGACGACACCGCGGGTGGTCTCGAGAAATACCACGACCCGGCGGGGCAGCTCCTGGCCATGGTGGTCCGCCGCGACTTCAGGGGCGGGAAGTACAACTTCTTCACCCCGGACGACTTCCCGCTCCAGATGGGCACCTCCTTTTATATGTCCGGGGAGCGGATCACCCCGCACATCCACATCCCGCAGCCGCGCCAGGTCGACCTCGTGAACGAGTATGTCTACGTGAAGAGCGGCAGGCTCGAGCTGACGCTCTACACCAAGGAGCGCGTCTCGGTGACGACGATCACCCTCGAGACCGGGGACAGCCTGCTGCTCACGGGCGGCGGCCACGGGTTCAAGGTCCTCGAGGAGTGCCAGCTGATCGAGGTGAAGCAGGGGCCGTACCTGGGGATGGACGACAAGGTCAAGTTCGAGTGAGCGGGGAGCGGATCCCGGTCTGCGAGCCGCTCCTCGCCGGCAACGAGCTCGCCTACGTCACCGATGCGGTCCGGTCGGGGTGGATCTCCTCCGGCGGCGAGTACCTCACCAAGTTCGAGTCCGGCTTCGCCGCCTCCTGCGGCGTGCGGCACGGGATCGGGACGACGAACGGGACGACCGCGCTCCACCTGGCCCTCGCGGCGCTCGGCGTCGGTCCCGGCGACGAGGTGATCATTCCCGACTTCACGATGATCGCGTGCGCCTTCGCGGTCGCGTACTGCGGCGCCATGCCCGTGTTCGTCGACGTCGACCCGGCGACATGGACGATCGATCCGGCGCGCGTCGCGGAGAAAGTGACGCCGCGCACCAGGGCGATCATGCCCGTCCACATTTACGGCCATCCCGCCGACATGGACCCGCTGCGCGCGCTCGCGAGCACGCGCCGGCTCGCCGTCCTCGAAGACGCCGCCGAGGCGCACGGCGCGACGTACCGCGGCGCGCCGTGCGGGTCGCTCGGCGACATCGCCGCGTTCTCCTTCTACGCCAACAAGGCGATCACGACGGGCGAGGGCGGGATGGTCGTCACGGACGACGACCGCCTCGCCGAGGCGTGCCGGTCGCTGCGCAACCTGTCGTTCCCCACCGGAAGCCGCGTGTACCTGCACGAGCGGATCGGCTTCAACTACCGGATGAGCAACGTGCAGGGCGCACTCGGCCTCGCCCAGCTCGAACGGCTCGCCGTGCTGGTCGACGCGCGGCGTGGGCACGCGCGTCGGTACGACGAGGCCTTCGCCGGGCTGCCGCTCCAGCGACCCGTCGAGCGCCCGTGGGCGCGCAACTCGTACTGGATGTACGGCGTCGTGGTCGACGAGCGCGCCGGCGTCTCGCGCGACGACCTCGCGGCGCGGCTCGGTGCCGAGGGGATCGAGACGCGGCAGTTCTTCCAGCCCATGCACGTCCAGCCCGCCCTGCGCGGCTACGGCGCGGACTGCTCGGGCGCGTACCCCGTGGCCGACCGGCTCGCCGCGCGCGGGCTCTACCTGCCCAGCGGCAGCGGCCTCACGGAGGGGCAGCAGGACCGGGTGATCGCGGCGGTCCGGCGCATCCTGGCGTAGCGGTGAGCGCCGTCTCCGTCGTCCTCCCGACCCTCAACGAGGTCGACAACATCGTGCGGCTGATCGAGGACATCTACGCCGCGGTGCCGGACGTGCACGAGATCGTCGTCGTCGACGACGACTCCAGCGACGGCACGGGGGACGCCGTTCTGGCCTACGCGGCGGCCCACCCGGAGCGGCGCGTGCGCCTGGAGCTGCGGACGTCGGACCACGGCCTCACCAAGAGCATCGCCCACGGCGTGCGCGCGGCCACCGGGGAGGTAGTGGTCTGGATGGACTGCGATCTCTCCATGCCGGCGAGCGTCATCCCGAGCCTGCTCGCCGGACTGGACGAGGGCTACGACATCGTCTGCGGTTCGCGCTTCGTGCGCGGGGGCTCGTTCAAGCAGAACACGGAGGGCACGCAGGACTCCGCGCTCGCGGTCGGGCTGTCGCGCCTGATGAACTACGGCGTCCAGTTCCTCCTCGACCATCGGTTCAAGGACTACACGAGCGGGTTCATCGCGGTGAAGCGCGCGATTGTCCTGGATCTCGGCCTGCGCGGCGACTACGGCGAGTACTTCATCGACCTGCTCTTCCGCGCGATCCGCGCCGGTTACCGCGTGCTCGAGGTGCCGTACGTCTGCCTGCCGCGCCTCCACGGCACCTCCAAGACCGGGACGAGCCTCCGGCAGTACCTGAGGCGCGGGCGCGGCTACGTGTCGACCGCCCTCCGCCTGCGAGCGGCCGCGCTCTTCGGCGGGGAGCGGCCCACGCGCGCGTTTCCGGCCGCCGAGGTCGCCGTCGATCCCGCCTCGGTGGTGGTGCGCCTGATGCGCGAGGCGGACACGATCCTCGTCGCCGGACTCCATCACCGCCTGCTGTTCGACACGCTCAACTCGCGGCTCGGCGTGCACTTCCTCGAGCGGCTGTACGCGGCCGTGCTGGCGGATCCCGGATCGTGCTGCTGGATCGCGGAGAGCCGGGGACGCGTGGTCGCGTTCGTCTCGGCCACGCGCGATCTCTACCGCAGCCAGGGCCGCGTGCAGGCGGCGGTGCCCTTCCGCGAGCGCGCCTTCGCGCTGGCGCACGTGGTCGCGAACCCGCGCGACCTCCGCGCGCTCGTCTCGCACCAGCTGCTCCTGCTCTACACCGCGCTCCGCTTCGGCCGGCCGTACCCGACCATCCTCACGCTTGGCGTGTCGCCGCTGATGTGGGGCAGCGGGGCCGCCCAGCGACTGGTCGCGGCGTCCGCGGCGTGGTTCGCCTCGGGCGGGGCGCGCGCCTTCTACGTCGACACGACCTCGCACAACGCCCGCGCCGCCGCCTTCTACGCGAAGGCCGGCTTCGCGCGCGTCGGGTCGGTCGCCGGGAACGTGCTCTTCCGCAAGGAGCTCGGCTGATGCGGATCGAGATCCGCGGCGATCGCGCCATCGCCGCCGCTCTCGCGGGCCTCGCGCTCCTGCTCTACCTGATCCTCATCACCGGCCACCAGACCGGCTTCGACTACTTCGGCCGCCTCGCGCACGCCATGACGCAGGGGCGCCTCTGGCTCGACGGGGCGCCGCTCAGCGAGCTCGACCCCGGGCGCGACGGTCATCTCTACAACGTGCAGCCGCCGCTTCCGGCGATCCTCATGGTGCCCCTCGTGCCGTTCGGACCGCCGGCGAAGATCGAGACGTTCCTCTGCGCCGTGCTCGGCGCCGCTTCCGCGTTCCCCCTGTTCATGGCGCTGCGCGCGCTCACCG
>VGPA01000108.1 GCA_016875665.1 Chloroflexota bacterium
CCCATCGGCGCGGAGCGCCGGCTCCACCTGATCACGCCGCTCGTGACGCTCGTTCCCGTGGTCCTCGTCTTCGCCGCGATCCCCGTTGGCCCCGAATGGTTCGTGGTCGACCTGAACGTCGGCTACCTCTACGTGGCCGCGATCTCGTCGATCGCGGTGTACGGCGTGGTGCTGGGCGGGTGGAGCGCGAACAGCAAGTACTCGCTCCTCGGCGCGCTCCGCTCGAGCGCCCAGCTCATCTCGTACGAGCTCGCGCAGGCGGTAGCGATCCTCGGCGTCATCGTCGCGGCGGGGTCGCTCTCACTCGTCAAGATCGTCGAGGCGCAGTTCCCGCTGCCGTTCGTGCTGGTCCAGCCGCTCGGGTTCGTGGTGTACGCCCTCGCCAGCGTCGCCGAATCGAGCCGGGCGCCGTTCGATCTGCCCGAGGCGGAGCAGGAGCTGGGCGCCGGCTACCACACCGAGTACTCCGCCTTCCGCTTCGCGTTCTTCATGCTCGCTGAGTACCTGCACGCCGTCCTGTCGAGCGCGCTGATCGCCACGCTCTTCCTCGGCGGATGGTGGCCCTTCGCCGGCGGTCCGCTGGGCGTCCTCGCGCTCGGGGTGAAAATGGCCATCCTGATCTTCGTGCTGATCTGGATGCGCGGCACGCTCCCGCGCGTGCGCTACGACCGGCTGATGGCGTTCGGCTGGAAAGTGCTGCTGCCGCTCGCGATGGTCAACCTGGCAGTCGCCGCGGTGTGGGTGGTCCTCACGTGAGCCTGCTGCGGGATCTGGGCGGCCTCGCGCGCGGCTTCGGCGTGACGCTACGCACCTTTTTCCGACCCCCGGTCACGCTGCGCTACCCGGAGCAGCGGCCCGCGCTCGCCGGCCGGCATCGCGGGCGCCACGAGCTCCAGCGGCACGAGAACGGGCTGGAGAAGTGCGTCGGGTGCGAGCTGTGCGCGCTCGTCTGCCCGGCGGACGCGATCTACGTGGAGGGCGCCGAGAACCCGAAGGCCGAGCCGGTCTCGATCGGCGAGCGCTACGCGAAGACCTACACCATCAACATGCTCCGGTGCATCTTCTGCGGCCTGTGCGTGGAGGCCTGCCCGACCGAAGCGCTGCAGATGAAGGGCGAGTTCGAGCTGACCGGCGCCGACCGCCGCTCGCTCATCTTCACCAAGGAGCGCCTGGTCGCGCCTCGCCCCACGAGCGCACCGGACGACTCGTGGATGCCCTCCTGAGATGAGCCCCGAGCAGATCATCTTCGGCATCGCCGGTGCACTCGCTCTGGTCGGTGCGGCGAACGCGACGTTCCGCCGCGACCCGCTCGCCGGAGCGATCTCGCTCATCGTGACGCTGTTCGCCCTCGCGGTCCTGTATCTCGGCCTCGGCGCCGAGTTCCTCGCCGCCGTGCAGGTGGCGATCTACGCCGGGGCGATCATGGCGCTCTTCGTGATCGTGATCATGCTGATCGGGCCGGCCGCCGGCCGCGCTCGCGGGCCAAGGCTCGTGATCCCCGCCGCGGTCGTCGCCCTCTCCCTGTTCGGGCTCCTGGCTGCCGCGATCCTCGGCGGGCGCATCCCCGATCCCACGCAAGGGGTCCCCGCCGACGACCTCGCGGCGCTCGCCGACACCGTGTACGTGCGCTACCTCCTCGCGTTCGAGGTCACGAGCGTGCTGCTACTCGCGGCGCTCGTCGCCGCGCTGGTCATGGTCCGCAAGCGCTCGACCGAGCGCGAGTGGCCGCGCCGCTGATGCCGACCGTCGCGTACCTGCTCCTTGGAGCGCTGCTCTTCTCGCTCGGCGCCGCCGGCATCGTGCTACGCACCAACGCGCTCTCGATGCTGATCGCGGTCGAGCTGATGTTGAACGCGGTGAACCTGACGTTCGTCGCCGCGTCACGCCACTTCCACGCGACCGACGGGGTGGCGGTGGCGTTCTTCGTGATCGCGGTCGCCGCGGCCGAGGTCGCCGTCGGCCTCGCGATCGTGATCGACCTCGCCCGCCGCCATACCGTCGTGGACGTCGACCAGGCGAGCGAGCTCAAGGGTTGAGCCTCTGGCTCGTGGTCCTTCCGCCGCTCGGCGGGGCGATCCTGCTCGCGCTGTGCGGCGGAGCGCTCGGCCGGCGCGCGCACGGGATCATCGGCACCGGCGCGATCGCGCTGTCGTTCGCGGCGGCGATCGCCGTGCTCTCGGGCGGGGCGCCCACCGGGCGCGCGACCCTGGGACCGTGGCTGCCGCTGCCCGGCGGCGACCTCACGCTCGCGCTCGACAAGTACGGCGCGCCGCTCATGCTGATGGTCGCGGGCGTCTCGGCGCTGATCGCGCTCTACTCGATCGGCTACCTCGCGCACGACCGCGGCACACAGCGGTATTTTGCCGCGCTCGATCTGTTCGTCTTCGCGATGCTGCTCATCGTCCTGGCCGACAACCTCCTCTTGCTCTTCGCCGGCTGGGAGCTGGTGGGGCTGTGCTCGTACCTCTTGATCGGGCACTGGCGCGAGCGGCCCGCGGCGGCGGCGGCGGCGATGAAGGCGTTCGTGGTGAACCGGGTGGGGGACGTGGCGTTCGTGGTCGGGCTCCTCGCCGTCCTCGTCGAGCGCGGCACGCTTTCGCTCGAAGGGCAGGGGGCGCACTCCGCGCTGGCCAGCGTGCTGCTCCTGATCGGCGCGCTGGCGAAGTCGGCGCAGCTGCCGCTGCACATCTGGCTGCCCGACGCGATGGAGGGCCCGACTCCGGTATCCGCGCTTATCCACGCCGCGACGATGGTCACGGCGGGCGTGGTGCTCCTGCTCCGTCTCGGCCCGAGCCTCTCGCCGGAGGCCCTCGGCCTGGCGTCGGTGCTCGGGGCGGTCACTGCGCTCGGCGCCGCCGCGGCCGCGCTCGTACAGACCGACCTGAAGCGCGTGCTGGCGTGGTCGACCATCTCGCAGATCGGCCTGATGTTCGTGGGTGCCGGCATCGGGGCCGCGTTCGCGGCGCTGTTCCACCTCCTGGCGCACGCGTTCTTCAAGGCTGCGCTCTTTCTGGGCGCCGGCTCCGTCATGCACGGCACCGACGACGAGCAAGACCTGCGCCGCCTCGGCGGCATCGGGCGCCGGATGCGCTGGACCGCGGCGGCTTTCGCGGCGGGTGCCGTCGGGCTCGCGGCGCTGCCGCCGGGCGCCGGCTTCTTCAGCAAAGAAGCGATCGCCGCCGCCGCCGCGGACCGTCCACTGCTGCTTGCCGCGGTGCTCCTGACGGCGCTGCTCTCCGCGCTCTACGCGGCGCGCCTCGTCGCGTTCGTCGTCCTTGCACCGGCCGGCTCGCCGCAGGCGGAGCGCGCCCACGAGTCGACACCGGTGATGCTCGTCCCGCTCGCGGCACTCGGTCTCGCGGCGCTCTCGTTCGGTGCGCTCGTCGCGCTCGGCGTGATCCCGCTCGGCCGTCACGACGCGCATGCGCCGGCATGGCTCGCGCCAGTCTCGGTGGTCGTCGCGCTCGCCGGCGCGGCATTCGGGCTGGTGCGCTTCCGTGCCGGCCCCGCGCGCGACGTCGCGGCTGGACCGCTGCGCTCGGCCGCCGCGTCGGGCTTCGGCGTCGACGCGTTCCTCGTGACCGGGGGCCGGCGCACGCTCGCCACGCTGGGCATCGCACTCGAGTCGACCGCCGAGCGGACGCTCGATGCCATGCTCGACCTGGTCGCGGTCCTCGTGACGCGCGCGGCGAGATTAGTGCGGCGGACGCAGAACGGGTTCGTCCGCTCGTACGAAGCGCTGCTTCTGGCCGGTGCGGCGCTGCTGCTCGCGTACTGGACGCTGGGAGTCCGGTAGTGCAGTACGCCGTCATCGGGCTGCCGCTCGTCGCGGCCCTCCTCGCGCTGCTGCCCGTGCCGCACCTTCCGCGCGCAGCGGCGATCGCCTCGGGCGTGGTGCAGGCGCTCCTCGGCGTCGCGCTCGCCGCGGGCTACTCGTCGCCCGCCGCGACCTACGAGTGGGCCGGGCCGCTCGCGCGGGTGCAGCTCCAAGCGGAGGGCTTCGCGGCGACCCTGATCACCCTCGGCGGCGTGCTCGGCGCGGTCGGAGCCGCTGCGTCGCGCCGGGTGCCGCACGAGCGGGCGTACTTCGCGCTCTGGTCGCTGCTGCAGGCGGCGCTCGGGGGCGTGTTGCTCGCCCGCGACCTCGTCCTGTTCTTCGTGATGTGGGAGGCGATGCTCGTGCCCCTCGCGTTCCTGATGTGGCTCTGGGGCTCGCACGACGCGCGCGGCGCGACGCTGCGCTTCCTCCTCTACACGATGGCCGGGAGTGCGTTCCTCCTCGCGGGCATCGTCTCGCTGGTCGTCGCCCGCGAGTCGAGCGACCTCGCGCTGCTCGCGGCGCGGCCGCTCGGCGAGGTGTCGCAGACCCTGCTCGCGGCCTTCTTCGTCGCCGGCTTCGCGGTGAAGCTCCCGCTGTTCCCGTTCCACGCCTGGCTGCCGCGCGCGTACGCCGCGGCGCCGCTGCCGGTGACGATCGTGCTCTCGGGCATCGTGGCGAAGACCGCCGCCTACGGCGTGGTCGCGATCTGCCTGCCGCTCTTCCCCAACGGGATGGCGCGGCTCGCACCCGCGCTCGTCGCGCTCGCGGCGGTCGGGGCGCTTTACGGCGCGATCCTCGCCACGCGGCAGCGCGACCTCCGCACCCTCATCGCGTACGCCAGCCTGTCGCACCTGAACGTCATCGCGCTCGCCGTGTTCACCGGGACGGCGGCGGCGAGCCAGGCTGCGCTCGTGGCGAGCGTGTCGCACGGGCTCGAGATCGCCGCGCTCTTCCTGCTCGCGGGCATCCTCGCGCAGCGCGCGGGCGGCTGGTCGCTCGGCGGACTGGGCGGCGTGGCGCAGTCCGCGCCGGTGCTCGCCGCGTTCACGGCGCTTGCGATCGTGGTGACGATCGGCGTGCCGGGCACGAGCGGCTTCGCGGGCGAGATCCTCGTCCTGGCCGCCGCCTACGCACGGTTCCCCGGTGCGGCCACGGTCACGGCGCTCGTCATGGTGCTCTCGGCCGTGTACGGCCTCGGCCTGATCAGGCGCGCGTTCCACGGCCCGTCCCTGGTCACCGTGCGTGACCTCGACCGCCGCGAGCGGATTCTCATCGCGCCGCTCCTGGTCGCGGCGCTGGCGCTGGGCGTCGCGCCTTGGATCGTGAGCGACCGCATGCCGGTCCCGCCGCCGGGCCGCGCCGAAGTGGCGCCGTGACGCAGGCCGACCTCCTCGCGCTCGTGCCGCTCGCGCTCCTGGCAGGAGGCGCGGCGCTCGTGATGATCATCGACGTCACGCACCGTGCCGGTCCGCGGCTGCTCGCGTGGACCGGCGTGGGGTT
>VGPA01000109.1 GCA_016875665.1 Chloroflexota bacterium
CCGCCAGGACGAGCGCGGCCGCTCGCGGGAGCCGGGCCACGGCCCGTACGGCGTTCGCGATGTTCTCCTCGCCGACCACCGGGATCGTATCGACGCTGATCTTCTCGCCGCGGATGTTGTGCCGGTCGGCCTCCGCGATCGCACCGATCGCGACCTGACCCACCTGGGCTCCGCCCCCGACCACGATGATCCGCTTGCCGTAGACCTGCAGCAGGCTCGGCACGATCTCAATGGACTCGACCACCTCGAGCGCCCCGAGCTCCTTCAGGAGCACCGCCGTATCGCCGACGCCCTCGATCTCCAGGTAGACGGCGCTCTTGGCGCCGCGCTCGACGATCTCGACCGAGGCGATGTTGCCCCCGTGGGCCAGGATCACCCGGGTCAGGTCGTGGAGCACGCCGGGGCGGTCGACGCCACGGCAGATCAGGGCGAGCGGCGTGTCGGCCATCGCGAAAGGATACCGAGGGCGGGCGCGCTACGAGGCGAGCCGGAACCCCACGAACATGACGCTCGCCGCGATGAGGTTGGTGGCCTCCACGATCCCGCTCGCGCCCGTGAACGCGGCGGTCCCGCCGGCGGCCGCGATGAACACGCCGGCCGCGATGACCACGTTGGCGAGCGCGCGGCGCGCGTGCCCGCCGCGCCTCCAGAAGAGCCAGCCCGACCAGAGCGCGCCGCCGCCCAGGACGATCGTCCCGCCGCCGCTGCCGATCCCGGCGAGGATGCGCGGGAGCGGGGAGCCGTGGAAGCCGCGCCCGGTGTCCATCGCCGCTGTGAGGTCGACCGGGCTCGCGAACACGGCGCCGGTGGCGACGAGCGAGAAGACGGCGACGACGGCGATCGCGACGTCGGTCACGCGCGGCCGGGCGAGCAGCGCGATGGTGCCGAGCGCCAGCCAGGCCACGTTGAGGATCGCGCCGAGCAGATAGAAGAGCCGGTACTCGAGCTCGGTCGCGCCGCTCGCCTGGGCCAGCCAGCCCGCGGTGGCGGCCGTCGAGAACATCGCAAGCCCGATCCCCCAGAGCGCCTGATAGCGCCGCCGCTTCCGCGCCCATGTCGCGAGGACGAACGCCGCGAAGACGCCGCTGACGAGCGCGGAGGCGAGTGCCATGCCACGGTGAAGCGTCCAATGCGGGGGCCGCGCGGGCAAGAGCGGCCGGGAGGTTTACCCAGGTTTCAGGGCCGGGCGATGAGCGCCCGAGCCGGCGCTCAGGCGCTACTCGATCGGCTTCGGCTTATCTCCCGAGTAGTCGTACCAGCCCCGGCCCGCCTTCCGGCCGAGCATCCCCGAGCGCACGCGGCTGATCAGGCTCTGCGGCGGGATGAACCGGTCGCCGTACGCCTCGCGCAGCGACTGCGTGTTGAAGAGCGCGGTGTCGAGCCCGTTGAAGTCGTTGAGCTCGAACGGGCCCATCGGGTGGTTGAGACCGAGGCGGATCGCGCGGTCGATGTCTTCGATCGACGCGATGCCCTCCTCGTGGATGCGTATGCACTCCAGGCGCAGCGCGGCGAGCGCCCGGCTGGTGATGAAGCCGACGGTGTCCCGCTTGCACACCGCCGACTCCTTGCCGAGCTGTCGCGTCAGCGTCTGCGCCACGTCGAGCGTGCGGTCGGAGGTGCGCACGCCGCGCACGATCTCGACCAGCTTCATCAGCACCGGCGGGTTGAAGAAGTGCATCCCGATCACGCTCTCCGGCCGGTCGGTGGCCGCGGCGAGCGCGCTGATGCTGAACTGCGAGGTGTTGGTGGCGAGCACCGTTTCCGTGCGGGTGCCGGCCACGAGGCGCTTGAAGACGTCCTGCTTCAGCTCCATGACCTCGGGCACCGCCTCGATCACGACTTCGGCGTCCTTGACGGCGGCCGCGAAGTCGGTGGTGGGGACGATGCGCGCCAAGACCGCCTCCGACTGCGCCGGCGTGAGCTTCTCCGACTTCACGAAGCGCGCGAGGCTCGTGGTGATCGTCTCCACTCCTCGCCGCACGAAGCGGTCCTCGACGTCGACCATCGAGACGGAGATCCCGGCCATCGCGCAGCTCTGCGCGATCCCGTTGCCCATCGTGCCCGCGCCGATCACCGCGACGGTCTTGATCTCAGTCATCGCCTCCCCCTCAGCGTTGCCGCGCCCAGCGTCACCGCGCCGGCTACCAGTGGGTCACCACGACCTTCTTGCGCGTGTAGAACTCGACGCCGTCGGTGCCGTGCACGTGCAGGTCGCCGTAGAAGGAGCCCTTCCAGCCGGAGAACGGGAAGAAGGCGAACGGCTGCGCGACCGGGACGTTGATCCCGACCATCCCCGCCTCGATGCGCTCGCGGAACTCGCGTGCCGACCGGCCGCTGGTCGTGAAGATCACGGCCATGTTGCCGAGCGCCATGCGGTTGGCGGTCTCGATCGCCGCGTCGAGGGTCTGGGCGGAGGAGACCGAAAGCACCGGGCCGAAGATCTCCTCGCGGCCCACGGCCATGCCGGGGGCCACGCCGTCGATGACCGTCGGGCCGAGGAAGAAGCCCGGCTGCTTGAGCATCGCGCGCCCATCGGCGACGATGCGGCCGCCCTCGCGGACGGCGCGGTCGATGTACTCGACGACGCGTCCGCGGTGCTCGTCGCGGATGAGCGGGCCGACCTTCGTCTCGGGCCGGTTCCCCGGGCCGACGGGCATCGCCGCCGCCTCGGCCGCGAGCCGCGCGGTGAGGGACTTCGCCTCGCCCACCGGCACGACGACGCTGCCGGCCAGGCAGCGTTCGCCCGCGTTGCCGAACGCGGAGCCGAGGATCGCGGGGATGGCGACGTCGGGGTCGGCGTCCGGCATCACGACGATGTGGTTCTTCGCGCCGCCGAGCGCCTGCACGCGCTTGCCGTGCGCGGCGGCCTCGCGATAGACCGCGCGGGCGACCGGTTCCGAGCCGACGAACGAGATCGCGCGCACGTCGCGGTGCGCGACGAGCGCGGCGGCCGCGGTCGACGCGCCGTGGACCACGTTGAGCACGCCCGGCGGGAAGCCCGCCTCGAGGAACAGGCGCGCGAGCCGGATGACGGAGAGCGGCGTGCGCTCCGAGGGCTTCATCACGAAGGTGTTTCCGCAGACCACGGCGAGGGGGAACATCCAGAGCGGGATCATCGCCGGGAAGTTGAACGGCGGGATCCCCGCAACCACGCCGACCGGGAAGCGGTAGAGGTCCTGATCCACTTCGCGGTTCACGCCACGCAGCGTCCGGCCCTGGAGCAGGGTGGGGGCGCCGCACGCGAAGTCGACGACCTCGATGCCGCGGCGCACCTCGCCGCGCGCCTCGTCGAGGGTCTTGCCGTGGTGGAGAGTGATCTCCGCGGCGAGGTCCTCGACGTGCTCCTCGAGGAGTGCCTTGAAGCGGAACATCAGGCGGGTCCGCTCCATGACCGGCGTCGTGCTCCAGCCCGGATACGCGGCGACGGCCGCGGCGACCGCCGCGTCGACGTCGTCGGGCGTCGAGAGCAGGACCCGGTCGATCTCCACGCCCCGCGCCGGGTCGTAGACCGGAAGCGAGTCCGAGCTCGAGGGTGCCCGCCAGCTGTCGCCGACCAGATTCTGGATCACGCGCTCTGATCGTACGCGGTTCCGCTCGCGTATCTGCTGTGCTCTTCCAGCGGACGCGCCGGGTCTACCCTTGAGGCATGTGCCGATCGATCAAGATCCTGCGCACCCCGGCCGGCCCGTCGAGCGACCGGGAGATCCAGGAGGCTGCGCTCCAGTTCGTCCGCAAGGTGAGCGGCATGCGCGAGCCCAAGGGCGCGAACGTCGGACCGTTCGACGAGGCCGTCGCCGAGATCACGGCGTCCTCCGCTCGTCTCCTCGCCGCGCTGCCCGCGCGCCGAACCATGCCGAAGCCGCGCCCACGAGTGTTCCCAGCACGGTGAGCAGGAGCGCGTAGAGCCCGAGCGCCGCGGACAGAAACCAGGGCGGGAGATAGACCCGGCCGAGCGCCCGGCTCAGGTAGCCCTCGACGCCGTGTGCCTGGGCGAGCCCGCCGAGCAGCCCCGCGACCAGCCCCGCCACCGCACCCGCCGCCATCGCCGCCCCGGTCGTCCCACCGCCGCGCGCGATCGCGCGGCCGAGCAGCCAGTAGACCCCGATGGTGAGGAGCAGCGCGAGCGCCCCCGATGCCGTGCCGAGCGGATCGAGCCGCACCGCCACGTTGCTGGCCTGTCCGGCGAGCTGGGCCCGGGTGAGCTCCGCCTGGACCGTGGCGATCCCCGCCGCGGACGCAGCGGCGATGACCGCGACCTTCCAGTGCCCCACGCGTCCATAGTCACGGGCCTGCCGGCATCACGCCACGCGAAAAATCCCCTTGCAACTCGGCCAGAAGGATGATTACACTGTAATTCAGATATCAGGTGGAGGTGCCGAGATGGCCGAAGACGAGCTGCGCGGATGGCTGATCGGCCGGTTGCCCAAGGACTGGTTCAACGGCGCGCCTGAGATCGACGGCGATCGCGAGGAGATCTACGTGGTCGGGCGCCTCGAGGACCCGGCGGTCGACGCCGGCGCGAACGCCGACGTCGTGAAGGCCGCGCGGCAGGGCCGCGCGAAGCAGTTCCGCGAGGAGACCCGCGCCCAGCGCATCCGCATCTCGGAGGAGGCGCAGCGCCGCTTCAGCCGCGTGATCTCGTGGGGTGTCCAGATCGGCGAGTACCGCGAGATGTTCACGCACCTCGGGCTCCCGGTGATGACGCGCCTGCGGCTCCCGGAGCGCCGGATCCTGGATCAGCTGGTGGACGCCGGCGTGGCGCGGAGCCGCAGCCACGCCCTCGCGTGGTGCGTGCGCCTGGTGGCCCGGAACCAGTCCGACTGGCTGAAGGAGCTCAAGGAAGCGCTCGGGCAGGTGGAGCGCGTCCGGCATCAGGGGCCGCTCAACTAGGGCTGGGAATCGGGCGCCGTCCGGCTAGTGTTCCCGTTCGGGGAGTCACTCCGTGGAGGAAGCGCTTGGACGCCGCCCGCTTCGCGCAGGGCCTGACCTACGACCAGTACAAGGCGCAGATGACGCGCAACCGCGATCGCGTCGAGGCGAACGAGAAGGCCGTCGCGATCGACCCGCGCGACGTGGCCTACTTCAAGACGCTGGAGCCGCTCAAGGTCATGGTCCTCGTCGAGGACTGGTGCGGCGACGTCATCGCCAACCTGCCGGTGCTGGGCGTGCTCGCACGCGAGGTCGGCACGCTCGACGTCCGCTGCTTCCTCAAGGACAAGAACATGGACCTCATGGAGCGCTACCTCAACCACGGCC
>VGPA01000110.1 GCA_016875665.1 Chloroflexota bacterium
CCGGAGCCGCCCGGTGGCGGCGGTGGTCCTCCGCCCGGTCCGCCTCCCGGCGGTCGCTAGACCATGACGAGCGCCGCCGCGCCCTGAGATTGGCGCGGCGGCGCTGTCGTTCGGCATGCTTCGCATCCAGCCATCCATTGAGACCACGGTGCGTGCGGTCGGTTGCGGCGCTCGCCGTTGAGCGTGGGTTGGGCTGTTCTCTCGCGCAATTGCGCCGCGCGGCGGGCGACGGTTCAACCGGGGCAGACCTCCTAGCATCGGCCTGTGGGTCGGAGCGTCCTCCTGACCGGGATGACCGGGTTCGTTGGCAGCCATCTCGCAGAGCGACTCCTCGCCGACGGGGACGACGTGCACGGCCTCGTGATGGAGCCGCCGCCGTTCCCGCACCTCGCGGCGATCGCCGGCCGCGTGCACGTCCACCCGGGCGTGCTCACCGACCTCGGCGCGATGCGCGCGGCGCTCGACGCGGCGGACCCGGAAGTGGTGGTCCACCTCGCGGGGCAGGCTGTTCCCGCGCTGGCCGCGGCCGATCCGCTCGCCGCGATCAGCGTGAACGTGATGGGCACGGCCACCGTGCTCGCGGCGATCGCCGACCGGCCCGGCGTCCGGCTCGTCGCGGCGTCCAGCGCGGACGTGTACGGCGAGCCGGAGCGGATCCCGGTGGCCGAAGACGCGCCCCTGCGGCCGGCCAACGTGTACGCGGCGTCGAAGCTCGCCGCCGAAGCGCTGCTGATGGACCACGGCCGACGGGGCGTGAACGCGGTGACTGTCATCCGTCCCGCGAACCAGAACGGTCCGCGCCAGCATCCGCGTCTCGCTGCCTCCGAGTGGGCGAAGCAGATCGCGGAAGCGGAAGCGGGTACCGGCGAGCGCGTCATCTGGCACGGCGATCTGAACGCCCGCCGCGATTTCGTCGACGTGCGGGACATGGCGGACGCGTTCGCCCGCGCTAGCCGTCTCCATGCGCGGGGAGCGACCGCGTACAACGCGGGCTCGGGCACCGCCGTTTCCATGCGTGAGGTGCTCGATTACCTGCTCCGGCTCGCCCGCGCGCCGGTGCGTGCGGATCTCGATCCCGCGCGCGGCAAGGCCAGCGCGCGCAGCGTGCTGGCGCTCGACGCGTCGCGGTTACGCACGGCGACGGGCTGGGTCCCGCTCATCACGCTCGAGCGCTCGCTCAGCGACCTGCTCGACTACTGGCGCGGTGAAATGAAAGGGGCGGTGCGCAGGTGAGCCCCAAGATCGTGTTCGGCACCGATGGCTGGCGAGCGCGCATCGCCGAGGAGTTCACCTTCGACGCGGTGCGGGCGTGCAGCCAGGGCGTGGCGGAGTGGATCGTCCGGAGCGGCGGCGCCGGACGCGGCGTGGTGGTCGGCTTCGACCGCCGCTTCGCGTCCGAGCACTTCGCGGCCGCGGCCGCCGAGGTGTTCGCGGCGCACGGCGTGAACGTGCACCTCGCGACGGCCGCCGCGCCCACCCAGTCGTTCTCCTGGGCGACGATGCGCCGCAAGGCCAAGGCGGGTGTCGTGATCACCGCGAGCCACAACCCGTGGACGGACAACGGCTTCAAGGTGAAGCACGAGTCCGGCGCGGCGGCGCCTCCCGACATGCTCAAGGATCTCGAGCTAGCGATCCAGGCCTACGAGAGCGCGCCGCAGAAGATCCAGCGCATGCCGATCGCCGAGGCGAAGCAGAAGGGGCTGGTCGAGGAGTTCGATCCGGCACCCGACTACCTTGCCCGTGTCGCGGAGCTGTTCGATTTGGACGCCTTCCGCGCCGCCGGCTACACGCTGGTCTGCGAGCCGCTGTTCGGCTCCGCCTCCGGCTACTTCTCGCGGCTGCTCGGCGGCGGCCGCACGCGTGTGATCGAGCTGCACCGCGAGCGCAACCCGTTCTTCGGCGGCGTGAACCCCGAGCCCATTCCGCCGAACATCAACGAGTTCCTCGCGCACATCCCCGCGGCGAGAGCTCACGTCGGGCTGGCGGTCGACGGCGACGCGGATCGCGCCGGGATCGGGGACGAGACGGGCAAGTTCGTCACCACACTCACCCTGTACGGGCTGCTGCTGTTCTACCTGGCCGAGATCCGCGGGCTGCGCAAGCCGGTGGTGAAGACCGTGAACATGACCGCGATGGTCGACCGGCTGGGCGAGAGGTACGGCATCCCCGTGCACGAGGTGCCGGTCGGCTTCAAGTACATCGGGCCGAAGATGCGGGAGACCGGAGCGATGATGGGCGGCGAGGAATCGGGCGGCTTCGGCTTCGCGATGCACCTCCCCGAGCGCGACGGCATCGTCGCCGACCTGTTCCTGCTCGACCTGATGCTCAAGACGAAGAAGTCGCCCAGCAAGCTCGTCGCCGAGCTGATGGACCTCGCCGGCCCGTCCTGCTATCTCCGCCGGGACCTGCGCATCGCCGCGGCGGAGTACCCGGCGCGCAAGGCGGCGATCATGTCGCGCCTGGAGCAGACCAGCCCGTCCGAGATCGCCGGAGTGCCGGTGAGCAAGGTCGCGCATCTCGACACGAAGGACGGAACCAAGCTCTTCCGGGTCGACGGCTCGTGGCTGCTTGTGCGCCTTTCGGGGACGGAGCCGCTCGTGCGCGTCTACGCGGAGACCCGGGCCGAGAAGGACATCGCGCCCCTGCTCGACTACGGCGAACGTCTCGTCAAGGAGTAGCCGTGGACGCCTCCGTCATCGAGACGGTCGAGGCCATCCGCCGGGCCGATCCCGGCAACATGCTCGACCGGATCAAGGACCTGCCCAAGCAGCTGCGCGACTCGCTCGCGATCGCGTCAGCGGCATCGCTCCCTCCGTCGCACTCCGACGTGCGGAGCATCGTGGTCCTCGGGATGGGCGGGTCCGCGATCGGCGGCGAGCTGGCGGGGGCGCTTCTGGCCGACGAGCTGAAGGTTCCGATGCTCGTGCATCGCGACTACTCGCTGCCGGCCTTCGTGGGGCGCGACACGCTCGTCATCGCGTCGTCCTACTCGGGCAACACCGAGGAAACGCTCACCGCGCTGGGCAAGGCACGCGCGAGCGGTGCCCGCATCCTCGCGCTCACCACGGGTGGCGCGCTGCGCGGTCAATGCGAGAAGGACGGGACTCCGGTCATCACCTTCGCCTATAGGGCCCAGCCCCGCGCCGCGCTCGGCTACTCGCTCGGACTGATGCTCGGCGCGCTCGCGAAGCTCGGCCTTGTGAGGGACCGGCGCGCCGAGGTGGAAGCGGCGCTCGCCGACGTCGCGCGCCTCGAGGAGCGCACGCACGAGGGTGCGAAGACGAACGACGCGAAACGCCTCGCGATCGAGCTGCACGGAGCGATCCCCTTCGTGTACGGCGCGGGCCTCTTCGGCGTGCTCGCCCGCCGGGTCAAAGGCCAGATCAACGAGAACGGCAAAAACTGGGCGGCCTTCGACGTGATGAGCGAGCTTAACCACAACGCGGTGGTGGGCTTCCCGAACCCGGAGGCCCGCGGCTCGCTCATCGTGCTCAACCTCGAGAGCGACCGCGACGATCCGCGCCAGCGCGTGCGCTTCGCAGTCACGAAGGAGCTCCTCGACCGCGCCGGAGTCGCGCACCGTACGCTCAAGTTCGCCGGGGGGTCACTCCTGTCGGAGGCGCTCCAGATGGTCTACTTCACCGACTACGTGACCTTCTACCTCGCGCTCCTGAACCGCGCCGATCCCAGCGAGGTGCGCTCGATCGACTACCTGAAAGAGCGTCTCAGTAAGGGTGCATAAGCACGGTGCGACCTTGCCGCGACGCGGCGAAGACGGCGCGGATGCGGCTCAGCAAGGCTGAGCGAGAAGGCCCTGATGTACGCGTACTGCCCGTACGACGGCACCGCACTCGGGTCGCGCGAGATCGACGGGCGGCTCCGCCCGACGTGCCCCCGCTGCGGCTTCGCCTATTTCAAGCGCGTGCAGATCGGCGCCAACTGCGTGATCGAGCGCGACGGCCAGGTGGTCCTCGTGCGGCTTAACTACGGCCCTCGCGACGGCTGCTGGGCGCTGCCCGGCGGGCTCGTCGAGCCGGAGGAGACCGTCGAGCAGGCGGCCCGTCGCGAGACGACGGAGGAGACCGGCTACGAGGTGGCGCTCGACAGCCTGCTTTCGACCTGGACCAGGCCGGGCCTCGAGACCCTCATCGTCACGTTCCGGGCCCGCGTGCTCCGCGGCGAGTTGCGCCCGGCGCCGCTGGAGGCGTCGGAGGCCAGATGGTTCGGCCGGGACGAGCTGCCGCCGGAATGGGAGCTGGCGTGGCCCTCGACGGTGCATGCGCTCCGCGTCTGGCAGGGCCGCACGGCCCCGGTGCGAAACCCCTTTAGGGGGCTCTAGGCAGGGATACCGGACGGGCATACAGTCGCCTCGCCGGCGCGAGCCGCGCCGAGCCCAGGGATACGGAGCAGGTCGATGAACTCGAGCTTCATCTCCATGGTCGAGAAGGCGAAGCGGTACGCATCCGAGCCGGAGCGGATCTCTGTCACGGGTCTTACGGTCGAGTTCCACGGCAACAACGGCACGCATGCGCTCGCCTTGCGAGGAGATGAGTGGACCTGCGGGTGTGACCACTTCGCCGTGCATTCGCTTTGCGCGCACGTGATGACGCTGCAACGGCTCTTCGCAGCGCACCTCACTCCGGCGATGAAGTACACGTCCGAGCGAGTGCCCGCCTGACGACGGGGCCGTCCCGGCGCGGGCCTGCCTAGAACTTCACCCCGCGGGCGATCTGATCCTGGAGCGCGCGCTCCGCCGCGGCGAGCGCGCCGGCGTCGTCCGCCAGGACGTCCGGCGGGATGCCGGCGTTGTTGTACCGCGCGCCGGAGACGGCGCCCACGAACTCGGTGCCCGCCACCGCGAAGAACGAGCCGTCCGGCAGGTTCAGCGGCGTGATGCTGCCGAGGCAGCCGACCGACTTCTGGCCCACGATCACGGCGCGCTTGTGCTCCTTGAGCGCCAGCGCGAGCACCTCGGGTGAGGACCCGCCTCGGGCATTGAGCAGGATGGCGAGCGGGAGCTGGTACGCGTCGGGGAGCCGGAGCTCCTTGACCGCGCTCTGCGTACCGGCACTGCCCGTACGCGTCATGAACGTGATGGTGTTCTGGCCGCTCAGGAACCACGAGGCCATCAGCTGCGGCGGGTCCCCGCCGGTGTTGCCGCGCAGATCGAAGATCCACCCCTTCGCTCCCTGCGCGAGGAGCGCATCCAGGGCTTTGCGCACCTCGGCCGAGATGTCGTAA
>VGPA01000111.1 GCA_016875665.1 Chloroflexota bacterium
GTACGCGTACGAGACGGCGGTCATCGTGCGCGACGGGATCCACCGCATGCTCGGCGGCGAGGACGTCTTCTACTACCTGACCCTGTACAACGAGGACCAGGTCATGCCGCCGCAGCCCGAAGGCGTCGCCGAGGGCATCCTCGCCGGCATGTACCCGCTGGTGCGCGCGGAGGCCAAGGGCAAGCCGCACGTCACGCTGCTCGGATCGGGGTCGCTCGTCCCCACGGTCCTCGAGGCGGCAGCCCTGCTCGGCGAGCGCTACGGGGTGGCGGCCGACGTGTGGAGCGTCACCTCGTACCAGCAGCTGCGCCATGAGGCGCTCGAGGTCGAGCGCTGGAACCGGCTGCACCCGGAGTCGGCGCCGCGCGTGCCGTACGTGCAGCGGATGCTCGATGGCGCGACGCCGGTCATCGCGACGACCGACTACCTGAAGATCGTCCCGGAGCAGATCGCGCGCTGGGTGCCGAGCGGCGTCGTGTCGCTCGGGACCGACGGCTTCGGCCGGTCCGACACGCGTGAGCGCCTCCGCCGCTTCTTCGAGGTGGATGCGGCGCACATCGCGGTCGCCGCGCTCGGCGCGCTCGCGCAGGGCGAGTGGGTCCCGGCGTCCGATGCCGCGCGAGCGATCGTGGAGCTCGGGATCAACCCGGAGGAAGCGGACCCGCGCGGCCGCTAGCGGCTTGGTGCGATCCCCGTCGTGGCCACGCTCGGCGTGGCACGGCGGACATCACGCCCGGGTGAGCGGCCGGTACTTGATGCGGTGCGGACGCCAGTCCGCGCCCTGGTCCTTGCGGCGCCATTCCTCGTACTCGGAGTAGTTGCCGTCGAACCACTGCACCTTCGAGTCGCCCTCGAAGACGAGCAGGCTGGTGGCGATCCGGTCGAGGAACCACCGGTCGTGGCTGATCACGACGGCGCACCCGGCGAAGTCGAGCAGCGCCTCCTCGAGGGCGCGGAGCGTGTCCACGTCGAGGTCGTTCGTGGGCTCGTCCAGCAGCAGGACGTTGCCGCCCTCCTTCAGGAGCTTGGCGAGATGGACGCGGTTGCGCTCGCCGCCGGAGAGGTCGCCGACGCGCTTCTGCTGGTCGGTGCCCTTGAAGTTGAACGAGGCGACGTACGAGCGCGCGTTCCGGGTGCGCGTGCCGATCTGGATGGTGTCGCTGTCGCCCGCGATCTCCTTCCAGAGCGTGTTGTTCGGGTCGAGGGTGTCCCGCGACTGCGACACGTAGGCCAGCTGCACCTGCTCGCCGATGCGGAGCGAGCCGCCGTCGGGCTTCTCCTCGCCGGTGATCAAGCGGAACAGCGTCGTCTTGCCGGCGCCGTTCGCGCCGATGATCCCGACGATGCCGCCGCGCGGCAGCGAGAACGTGAGGCCGTCGAAGAGCAGCCTGTCGCCGTACGCCTTCCTCAGGTCCTTCGCCTCGACCACGATGTCGCCGAGCCGCGGCCCCGGCGGGATCGAGATCTCGAGCTCGCGCTCGCGCTCGTCGGGGTTCTCCGCGAGGAGCTTCTCGTACGCGGCGATGCGCGCCTTGCTCTTGGCCTGCCGCGCGCGAGGTGAGAGCGCGACCCACGCGGCCTCGCGCGCGAGGGTGCGCTGGCGCGCGGACTCCTGCTTCTCCTCGTCGGCGAGACGCTTGCGCTTCTGATCGAGCCACGACGAGTAGTTGCCCTCCCACGGGATGCCGAAGCCGCGATCGAGCTCGAGGATCCAGCCCGCCACGTTGTCGAGGAAGTAGCGGTCGTGCGTCACCGCGACCACGGTGCCGGCGTAGTCCTTCAGAAAGCGCTCGAGCCAGGCGATGGAGTCCGCGTCGAGGTGGTTCGTCGGCTCGTCGAGGAGGAGCAGGTCGGGCTTGGCGAGGAGCAGGCGGCACAGCGCCACACGGCGGCGCTCGCCGCCCGAGAGCGTCGCGACATCCTGCTCGCCGGGCGGGCAGCGCAGCGCGTCCATCGCGACGTCGACCGTCGTGTCGAGGTCCCACAGGCCCTTGGCTTCGATCTCATCCTGGACCTTCGCGTACTCGTCGTTGACCTTTTCCATTTCGGCGTCCGAGAGGGGTTCCGCGAACTTCGCCGAGAGCTCCTCGAAACGCTTCAGGACGGCGCGCTGCTTGGCCACGCCCTGCTCCACGTTTCCGCGCACGTCCATCGTGGGATCGAGCTGCGGCTCCTGGGAGAGGAGTCCCACGGTGAACCCCGCGGTGAGCTGCGCGTCGCCCTGGAACTCGCGATCGACGCCGGCCATGATCCGCAGGAGCGTCGACTTTCCGGCGCCGTTCGCGCCGAGCACGCCGATCTTGGCCCCGGGGTAGAACCCCAGGGTGATCCCCTTCAGAATCTCGCGCTGCGTGCCGGGGGCGATCTTCTTGACCTCGCGCATGGCGAAGATGAATTGCGGCGGCATGCTTCCAGCCTATCCGTCAAGTAGGCTCCACGCGTGACGATCGAAGCGGCGCAGCAGGAGCGGAAGGACTTCCGCCTCTCGCGCGAGGTGTGGCCGATCCGCTTCGACCTGCGGATCGAGCTCGATCTCGAGGCCTGGGCCGCCAAGGGCGAGGCCACGGTCCGGCTCCGGCTGCTGCGGCCGGCCCGCGCGATCACGCTGCACGCGGTGGACCTGGCCATCGGGCGCGCCGCGGTCGCCGGCGCGGCGGCGACTGTGTCGTACGACACGGTCGCGCAGACGGCGACGCTCACGCTCCCCACGGAGCTTGGTCCGGGCGAGCACACCCTCGAGCTGACGTGGACCGGTCCGATCGCCGAGAGGCTGCGCGGCCTCTACCGCTCGACCCGCCCCGGCGAGCGCTACGCCGCGACCCAGTTCGAGGTCACCGACGCCCGCCGCGCGTTCCCCTGCTTCGACGAGCCCGAGTACAAGGCCGTGTACGCGCTCACGCTCATCCATCCCGCGAAGAACGCGGCGATCGCGAACGCGCCGGCGGAGCACACCGAGCAACTGGCCGACGGCCGCACGCTCACGCGCTTCCGCCCCACCGAGAAGATCTCCTCGTACCTCGTCGCCTTCAGCGTCGGCCCGTACGAGGCGACGCCCGAGGCGAGGACGAGGACCGGCGTCCCCGTCCGCGTGTGGCTCCCGCCCGGCCTCGCCGAGAAGGGCCTCTACGCGCGCGACGCGCATGTGAAGGCCGTGCAGTGGCTGGAGGACTACACCGGGATCCCCTATCCGTACGGCAAGATCGACGCCATCGGCGTGCCCGACTTCGAGGCGGGCGCCATGGAGAATCCGGGCGCCATCACGTACCGCACCACGTACCTCGCCGCGGACGCGAGCGTCGCCACCACGGCGGTGCTGAAGGCCGTGTTCAGCGTCTCGGCGCACGAGCTGACCCACATGTGGTGGGGCGACCTCGTCACGATGGCCTGGTGGAACGACCTCTGGCTCAACGAATCGTTCGCGTCGTTCATCGGCGAGAAGGCCACCGCGGCACTCAACCCGGAGTGGGACTACGACCGCGACTTCGTGAACGACAACGAGCGCGCGTTCGGCCTGGACGGCCTCGCGACGACGCACGCCATTTCGACCACCGCGCGCAATGCCGAGGAAGCGGCGGAGCGGTTCGACGCGATCTCGTACACCAAGGGCCAGGCGGTCCTGCGCATGCTCGAGAGCTACGTCGGCGCCGCCGCGTTCCAGCGGGGCGTGCGGATCTACCTCGCGCGGCACCGCGAGGCGAACGCCACCGCCGACGACTTCTGGCACGCGATCGACGAGGCCGCGGCGCAGGGCGCCGCCGGAGGGCCGCGCGCGATCACCGCGATCGCGAACTCCTGGATCAAGGAGCCGGGCTTCCCGCTTCTGCGCTGCGCCGCGCGCGAGGAGGACGGCGGCCTGACCGTCACCTTCACCCAGGAGCGCTACTACACGGACCCCGACCTCGCGCCCGGCGCGCAGCGCTGGAGCGTGCCGCTGGTGGTCCGGTACGGGACCGCCGCGGGCGTGACGGAGGAGCGCGCGCTCCTCACCGGCGACTCGCTCACGCTGCGCCTGGCCGGCGCGCGCTGGTACTTCCCCAACGGCGGCGGCGCCGGCTTCTACCGCACGCTCCTCGACGACCTCTCCGTCGCGCGCCTGGCCCAGGGCATCGCCGGCCTGAGCGTGATCGAGCGCCTCAAGCTGCTCAACGACCAGTGGGCGCTGACCGTCGGCCGCCGTGCCGGGGTCGACGCGTACCTGCGCCTCGTCGCGGCGTTCCGTGGCGAGACCGACCGGACCATCCTCTCCTCGATCGCGGGCTCGCTCGGCTGGATCGCGAGCCATGCGCTCGACGACGCGCTCCGGCCTCGCTTCGAGCGCCTGGTCGACGGCATCTTCCGCCCACGCCTCGCCGCGCTCGGCTGGGACGTGAGGGCGGGCGAGTCGAGTGACGACCGCGAGCTGCGCTCGTTCGCGATCTCCGCGCTCGGCCGCTTGGCCCGCGCGCGCGACGTGATCGAGGAGGCGCGCGGACGCATCGAAGCCCACCTCGACGGTGCGGCGATCGCACCCGACGCGCTCTCCGCCCTCGTGCCCGTCGCGGCGGAGCACGGCGACGAAAGCCTTTGGGAGCGCTACGACCGCCGGCGGCGGGAGGTCGCCACCACCGACACGCAGGAGGAGGCGCGCTTCCGCACGGCGCTGCCGGACTTCCGCGGCGAACGCCTGGTGGCGCGGTCGATCGGCGCGATCTTCTCCGACGCGATCCGTACGCAGGACCGCGCGATCATGCTCGGCCGCCTCTTTTCCAACCGGGAGGCGCGGCCGGCGGCATGGCTCGCCATCCAGAAGCACTGGGACGAGTACGTCACGGTGATGGAGCCGGGCCTCAAGCAGAACGTCATGGCCGCGATCTCGCAGCTCAGCTCGCCCGACCTCGCGCGCGAGGCCATCGCCTGGCTCGGGCGCAAGGCCACCCCGGACATGCGCGAGATGTCCGCCCAGACCATGGAGCGGCTGCGGGTGCTTTCGGCGGCCGCCGCCACGGTGCGCGCGGATCTCGCGCGCGCGCTGGACGCTATCGGGGCCTGATCACCCCGCGGGCCGGACTAGTTACCGTGGTCGACATTGCAGGTGAGGTCAGGGCAGGTGCAGGTGGTCGTCGGATGCGTCTTCATGGGTCCTCGATGCGCGGGACGGTCCCGCCGGTCCAATCGTTCCTCATGATCACGCCCATCGCCCGGACCGATCGCGTCTAGGGCTTTCGTCTCTCCGTAGGCGCCGGC
>VGPA01000112.1 GCA_016875665.1 Chloroflexota bacterium
TCCTGGAGATCCTGAAGTTCGTCGACCGGGAGGTCGCCGCCGCCGGTGCGGCGAACCGGCTCCAGGCGGGGGTCGTGCTCACCGGGGGCGGGTCGCTGCTGCCGGGCTGCGCCCGCGCGACCCGGGATCAGCTCGGTCTCGCCGCCCGGGTCGTGGCACCCACTGGCCTGGGCGGCCTCGTGGACTCGATCTCCGCACCGCCGTACGCCGCCGTCAGCGGGCTCCTGCTCTGGGGCGCCCACGCCGGCCCGGTCGAGGGCGGCTCGCCCGGAAACGGCTCGCTGGAGAGTCTCTCCGGCCGCATCTCCCGCTTTTTCAGGGGGCTGATGCCCTAGGCCGCGTCTCACGCGAGCGCCATCTCCGCGCGCGACGCTTGACACGGGTGTACGATGCAGCGAACCGAATAGGACGATGCACGCACCGCGGGGAGGGGCAGCGGCATCGGGACATTGGAGGCTGCCCCTCATGCCGCTTCGATCGGAAATCGAAAACTTCGCGCTGATCAAAGTGGTCGGCGTAGGTGGCGGCGGCTCGAATGCCGTCGACCGGATGATCCGCGCCGAGCTCATGGGCGTCGAGTTCATCACCGTGAACACCGACGCGCAGGCGCTGCTCCAGTCGTCCGCGCCGCACAAGGTCCGAATCGGCGACAAGATCACGAAGGGCCTGGGCGCCGGAGCCCACCCGGCCGTCGGGCGGAAGTCCGCCGAGGACGACACCGAGAAGCTGTACGAGGTCCTGAAGGAAGCGGACATGGTTTTCGTGACCGCAGGCATGGGCGGCGGCACGGGCACGGGCGCCGCGCCGGTGATCGCCGAGATCGCGAAGGACATCGGTGCGCTCACCGTCGCGGTGGTCACCAAGCCGTTCCAGTTCGAGGGCGCGCAGCGCCGTCTGAACGCCGAGCAGGGCATTCAGGAGCTCGTCGACAAGGTCGACACGCTCATCGTCATTCCCAACGACCGCCTGCTCCAGGTCGCCGAGAAGCGCACCCCGCTGATCGACGCCTTCCGCATGGCCGACGACGTTCTGCGCCAAGGTGTCCAGGGCATCAGTGACCTGATCACGGTGCCCGGGCTGATCAACCTCGACTTCGCCGACGTGAAGACGATCATGACGAACGCCGGTACCGCGCTCATGGGCATCGGCTGCGCGCAGGGCGAGTCCCGCGCGGCCGACGCGGCGCGCCAGGCGATCCAATCCCCGCTGCTGGAGCAGTCGGTGGACGGCGCGCGCGGGGTGCTCTTCACGATCACCGGCGGCCCCGATCTGTCGCTGATCGAGGTGAACGAGGCCGCGGAGATCATCCGCGCCGCGGCCGACCCCGAGGCGAACATCATCTTCGGCGCGGTCATCGACGACCGGTTCGGCCAGGAGGTCAAGATCAACGTCATCGCCACCGGGTTCGACCCGCTGCGTCAGGTGAAGAAGTCCGAGACCACCATCTACCGCCGGGACACGCGTCCGGTCGAACGGCCGGCGGTGACCATCGGTGCGCCCGCCAAGCCGGCGCAGGGGCCCGTCGCGACCGAGAAATTGAAGGCTGCGGATATAGACGACCTCGAGGTGCCGAGCTTCCTGCGCCGCCGCTAGCGCGAGGTGCGGTGCCCCGCATGCGGCAGCCCGGACTCGAGCGTGGTCGACTCGCGCGACGCGGACGAGGGTTCTTCGATCCGCCGCCGCCGTGAATGCGGCCGCTGCGGCGAGCGTTTCACGACCTTCGAACGCGCCGAGTCCGCACGCATCCAGGTCCAGAAGCGGGATGGGACCAGGCAGGAGTTCGACCGCCGTAAGCTCGCAAGCGCGATCGGGAAGGCCGCGTCGAAGACGCTCGACCGCTCGCGCATCGAAAAGCTGATCGATGACCTCGAGACATCGCTCCGCCAGAAGGGCATCGCGGAGGTCGCCTCCGAGCGCATCGGCGAGTTGGTGCTCGAGCGCCTCGCGGACATCGACCCGATGAGCTACATCCGCTTCCGCATCGTGTACGACCGGCTCGAGGACCTGAACGCGCTCGCGGACGAGCTCCAGAGCTTGATGCGGCGCCGCGAAGAGGCGCGCGACCGGCGGATCGTCGAGCAGACCACGCTGCCGATCCCGCTTGAAGGGGCACGCCGCCGGCCGGCAAAGTCGGCCGCGGCAAAACGAGGGGGCGCGCACCGCTGATGCGACCGGCGTTCGGCGTGCTGTGGGACCTCGACGGCACGCTCACCGACAGCGTCCACCTCGTGATCGACACCGTGAACGAGGTGCTGAGGGCGGACGGGCTTCCCGGCCTCGTCGTTTCCGAGGCCGGGCGCCTCACCGGCCAGCCGCTCGACGTGATGTTCCGGCTCGCCTCACCGCTGCTCACCGACGACCAGGTCGACTCGATGCGGACGCGGTACCGGGCGATCTACGACGAGCGCGCCATCCCCGCCACGCGCCTGTTCCGCGGCGCCCGCGCGACGGTGCGGGCGTTCCGCGCGGCAGGGCTGAAGCAGGCGACGGTCACGGGGAAGCGCGCCCGGGACTGCGAGAAGATCCTTCGCGGCCTGGGGCTCGGCGGCGACATCGAATGCTTCCTCGGCGGCGACTCGGTGCCGCGGCCGAAGCCGGCGGCCGACCTCGCCGAGCGGGCGGCGCGCGAGCTCGGTCTCGCGATCGGGCGGTGCGTCGTCGTCGGCGACACGGAGGCGGACATGGGCATGGGCCGCGCGGCGGGCGCGCACACGATCCAGGTGCTTTGGGGGTTCAACCGCACGCGTCTGCCCAATGCGGACCGGGCGGTGCGGACCTGGTCCGAGCTCCGCCGCGCGGTCGCGGACCTGGCGGAGCGGTGAGGCGCGGACGCTGAGCCCGCACGCTACCCTCGCGTCGTGGTTCTCTCCGATCGCGACATCCGCGCCGCGCTCGCCGCGGGCCGCATCGGCATCGATCCGCTCGACGCCGATTGCGTGCAGCCGGCGAGCGTGGACATCCGTCTGGACGGCACGTTCCGCGTGTTCCGCTCGACGCGGAAGGCATACATCGACCTCGCCGGCCCGCTCGACGACCTCACCGATCTGGTCGAGGCGCAGGGCGGCCCGTTCATCCTGCACCCGGGAGAGTTCGTCCTCGGCTCCACCCGCGAGCGCATCCGCCTCGGCGACGACATCGTGTCGCGAGTCGAAGGCAAGAGCTCGCTGGGGAGGCTCGGCCTGCTGATCCACTCGACCGCGGGCTTCGTCGATCCCGGCTGGGACGGCCACATCACCCTCGAGCTCTCCAACGTGAACACGCTGCCGATCACCCTCTATCCGGGCATGCGTGTGGGGCAGCTTTCGTTCTTCCAGCTGTCGAGCCGCGCCGAGCGGCCCTATGGGTCGCAGGGGATCGGCTCGCACTACCAGGGCCAGTCGGGGCCCACGCCCTCGCGCTACCGGCTGGATCTTCCCTAGGTGTGCGTCGAGTGCGCGATCACGACCTTCGTCTTCGGCTTCATCACGGTCGTGTTCGGCGCGCTGCGCGTCGCGAT
Source organism: Chloroflexota bacterium (assembly GCA_016875665.1). GTDB lineage: Bacteria > Chloroflexota > Limnocylindria > P2-11E > P2-11E > SHYN01. The sequence goes on from VGPA01000112.1 coordinate 3,497, forward strand.
CCTCGTGCAGGTGCTCCGGTCGTGGGTGCGGCTCCGGCTCCCGTGGGGCCTCGACCGGTTCATCACCGACATCACCGAGCCCGTGCTCGGTCCGATCCGGCGCGCGCTCCCGTTCATGGGCGGGATGGACTTCTCGCCGCTCATCGCGCTCCTCGCACTCGGCTTCGTCGAGTCGCTCATCCGAGGCTTCGTCCCCCGGTTCCCGTGACGCCCGAGCCGCGGCAGGCTAGGACTCGCGCCGCGGGCGCCGCCGGGCCGGAAACGCTGGGCACGAGGCAAGGTCGGTCCGCCACCCCTCCGGCGTGAGCATGGCCACCCGCTGCGGCTGCGCGATCCAGCCGAGCCCCTCGATCTCGGCCTGACGCTCCGCGGCGAGCTCGTACCGCTCGCGGGCCGCGGCATCGTCCCGCTCGCGCTCGAGACGCTCCACGAGCGGGTCGAACGAGCGGCGCTCGATCGCGGAGCCCGCCTCGCGCAGGAGACGGTCGCGGTCCGCGGGGCCGACCCCGCGCGTGCGTGCGAGATCCCGCTGCAGGGTCGCGAGAGATTCGGGCGGTGCGCACAGGTGCACCGGGTACGCGCGTGCGAGCGCCCGCGCGGCGGCGTGCGTGCGCTCCCAACCGAGGTACGGGCCATACAGGCGGCCACCGCCCGGCGTGAGCTCGTGCACGGCGCCGAGTGCGGGCGGATCCGCCGTGACCCGGATCGCGCTCACGCTCTCCGTGCCGGCCGAGCGGTTGCACGGCGGGTCGTCGCGCGCGATGAGCGCGCGCTCGAGGAACGCCGCCTCGTGTTCCGAGGCGGCCGCCACGGTCTCGATCCGGGCGACGCGGGGAAGCATCCGGCGGATGTACCAGCGGTCCGCCCGCGCGCCCCAGTAGGAGCGCACGCGGCGGCGCAGCGACGCGGCGCGTCCCACATAGAGCGGGCGGCCGGCTTGGTCGAGGAAGAAGTACACCCCGGGCCCGGCGGGGAGGTCGTCGAGCGCGCGGGCGAGAGCGGCCTCCGGCACGAGGCGCAGGCTACCGAAGGGCGCCCTAACGGTGTCCGTCGGCGCGGCGTCGGTCCAGGTGGCCTTGCCGCGACCGACCGGCGAGCGGAGGCGGCCGTATCGTCGCGCGCGTCGGCACCTTCGTCCGCCTCATCCGGCTCCTGCTCCTCGCGCTCGCCGTGGCTGCGGCCGCGCCCGCGGCGCCTGCCGCCGCCGACGAGGGCTGGCGCATCGACCGGTTCGCCGCGGACATCCGCATCGAGCGCGATGGGTCGCTCCGGATCGTCGAGGCGATCGACGTCGACTTCCTCGCGCGCGACGACCGGCACGGGATCTTTCGCGAGATCCCCGTCGAGTACCGGCACGACGCGACGACCGCGCGGGTGCTCGACCTCGAGGTCGAGAGCGTGCGCGACGCGGGCGGGCGGGCGGGCGCTCACTCACGAGATCGATCGGAACGGCGCCAATGTCCGCATCCGGATCGGCGACGCGGACCGCTTCGTGCGCAGCAAGCAGGCCTACCGCATCGCGTACCGCGTGCGCGGCGCGCTCGAGGGGTATGCCGACCACGACGAGCTGTACTGGAACGTCAACGGGTTCGCCTGGCCGGTACCGACGCGTGAGGTGACGGCGACCGTGCGGCTGCCGGAGGCCGGGCTCACCGCAGCGACGTGCTTCCAGGGCCGGCGGGGCT
>VGPA01000113.1 GCA_016875665.1 Chloroflexota bacterium
AAGAGCGCTTCCTCGCGCTGCTCGAGGCGGACGGCTCGTGAGCGTGCTCGCGATCGCGCTCCTCACGATCCAGGAGGCCGCCCGCCGCCGGCTGCTTCTCGCACTCGTCCTGCTCACGGTCCTGGCGGTCGGCCTCACCGGCTTCGGCTTCAGCCGCATCCCCTTGATCCAGGCGCGCGGTGGGGTGCCGCTCGGGCAGACAGAGGTCTTCGCGATCTCGGCACAGCTGCTGATCCTCGTCATGTTCATGTTCTCGTTCGTGCTCGCGCTGTCCGCGGTGTTCATGGCGACGCCCGCCGTCTCGAGTGATCTCGAGTCGGGCGTGGCTCTCGCGATGGTCGCCCGGCCGGTGCGCCGCGCCGACTTCGCGCTCGGGAAATGGCTCGGCCTCGCCGCGCTGGTGGTCGCGTACGCCGTGCTCTCGGTGACGCTCGAGCTGCTCGTCGTTCGTCTGGGCACCGGGTACTCGCCGCCGGACCCACCCGGGATCGTCGCCTTCCTCGTGGGCGAGGGGTTGGTCCTGCTCACGCTCGGTCTCCTGCTCTCGACGCGCGCCTCCGGCATGGTCGGCGGCGTAATCGCCCTCGTGCTCTTCGGCCTCGCGTGGCTCGCCGGGATCGTGGGGGGTATCGGCACGGCGCTGAGCAACGACGCCATCGCGCAGGTGGGCACCGTCTCGCGGTTCCTGCTCCCGACGGATGGCCTGTGGCGCGGGGCCGTGTACAGCCTCGTCCCCGCCGTCATGCACACCGCCATCGCCTCGGGTCCCGCCGCGGTCGCCGCGGCGACCCCGTTTTACGCGGCCGCGCCGCCCCCTCCGGCGTACCTGGCGTGGTGCGCGGCCTGGGTCGCGGGAATGCTCGGGCTGGCCGTCCGGTCGCTGAATGCAAAGGACTTGTGAACGACGGTCCGAGCGGAACGGATGCCCCTACTGTCCTGTTCTGCAAGTGGGGGTGATGCCATGAACAACCTGAAGACGCTCGTCCTGCTCGGCGCGATGACGCTGCTCCTGGTCTACGGAGGCCGCCTGCTCGCCGGTCCGTCCGGCATGGCGATGGGCCTGGTGCTCGCCGTCGTGATGAACTTCGCCTCCTACTGGTTCAGCGACAAGCTCGCGCTCGCCATGTCCGGCGCGAAGCAGATCGGCGAGGCCGACGCCCCCGAGCTGCACGCGATCGTGCGGCGCGTCGCCGGTATCGCGAACGTACCCATGCCGCGCGTCTACATCATCGACCAGCCCGCTCCGAACGCGTTCGCCACGGGCCGCGACCCGCAGCACGCGGCGGTCGCGGTGACCACCGGCATCATGCGCATCGTCGACGAGCGCGAGTTGACGGCGGTGCTCGCCCACGAGCTCGGCCACGTCACCAACCGCGACACGCTCGTGATGGCGGTCGCCGCGACGATCGCCGGCGCGATCTCGTTCCTCGCCCAGATGGCCCAGTGGTCGATGATCTTCGGGGGCGGGCGCGACGAGGAGGACAACCGCGGCGGCGCGTTCGGCATGATCGGGCTCATCCTCGGGATGATCCTGCTGCCGCTCGCGGCGACGGTGATCCAGCTGGCGATCAGCCGCTCGCGCGAGTTCGGCGCCGACGAGACGAGCGCGCACCTGACCCACGACCCGCTCGCGCTCGCGAGCGCGCTGCGCAAGCTCGACGCCTACTCCAAGAAGATCCCGCTGCCCGTGAACCCGTCGGTGTCGGCGCTATTCATCGTGCGCCCGCTCGTCCCGGGCGGATTCTCGGGGCTGTTCTCCACGCACCCGCCGGTCGAGGAGCGCGTCGCGCGGCTCCAGCGCCTGGCGGGCGCGGAGCTGCCGCAGAGCTACACCTAGGGGCGGCGCTCCGCGAGCTGCCGGGCGAAGCCGTCGAGCTTCGCCGTGACCATCGCGTGAATCGTGCCGGGGGTGAACGCGTCGTCCGACGTCCGCTCACCCGCCGGCACGCCGGTGAGCAGCTCGATCCCCTGGTCGATCGTCTCGATCGACCAGACGTGGAAGCGCCCCTCGGCGACGGCCGCCACGACCTCACGGTCCAGCATGAGATGCCGCACGTTCGATGCGGGGATGATCACGCCCTGCTCGCCGGTGAGGCCCTGGGTCTTGCACACCGCGAAGTGGCCCTCGATCTTCTCGTTCACGCCGCCGATCGCTTGGATCACGCCGCGCTGGTCGACCGATCCGGTGACCGCGATCGACTGGTCGATCGGGACCTCGGCCAGGCTCGACAGGAGCGCGAACAGCTCCGCGCTGGAAGCGCTGTCGCCCTCGACCGGTCCGTACGACTGCTCGAATGACAGGTGCGCCGTGAGCGGCAAGGGGTGCCGCCGGCCGTAGGCGCCAAGCAGGTACCCGGCGATCGTGAGCACGCCTTTACTGTGCGTCGGTCCCGAGAGCGCGGCCTCCCGCGTGATGTCGACCACGCCCTCGGTGCCCATGCCCGAGCGCGCCGTGATGCGGGTGGGCCTGCCGAACGCGCGGTCACCGGTGTCGAGCACCGCGAGGCCGTTCACCTGGCCGATCACCTTGCCGCGCGTGTGGATGATCAGCGTCCCCTCGTCGATGGATCGCTGCATCTCCTCCTCGGGGAGGCTCGCGCGCCGCTCGCGGTGCTCCAGCGCCTGATCCACGTGCGCGGCGTCGACCGTTGCCGCGTTCGCGACGCGGGCCCACCGGTCCGCCTCCACCACGATGCGCTCGATCTCGTCGAACCGCGCGGCGAGGCGCTCCTGGTGCGCAACGAGGCGTCCGCCCAGCTCGATGATCCGCGCCACGGCGGCGGCCGTGAAGTGGCGAAGGCCGTGCTGCGCGACGCGGGCACTGACGAAGGCGGCGTACTGCCTTTGCGCCGCGGGCGTGCGCTCGATCACGGGCGTGAACTCCGCCTTCAGCGGGAACAGCTTGCCGAAGTCCTCGTCCAGCTGGAGCAGCGCCACGTAACCGCCCGACTCCCCCACCAGCAGGACGCGGAGCCGAAGCGGAATCGGCGCCGGCTTGAGGGTCGAGGTCGGGACGCCCCCCACCGGGTTGCTTGGTGTCTCGATCCGGATCTCGCCGTCGCGGAGCGCGCGCTTGACCGCGTCGTACGCGAACGGCGAGGTGACGAGGTCGCGCGCCTCGATGATCAGGAAGCCGCCGTTCGCGCGGTGCAGCGCCCCGCCTTGGATCAGGCGGTAGTCCGTCTGGGCCGCGGCGGGCCCGACGCGGAAGTCGATCCGACCGACGAGATTGGCGAAGGTCGGGTTCGACTCGAACACGACGGGCGCACCGCCACCCGGCGCATTCGTGACGACGACGTTCGCCTCGTAGCGGTCCCACGGCGAGGGCACCGCGAGGCCGGCCGGCAGCTGCGGGGGGCCCGCGCGCACCTCGGCCATGTGGTCCAGGAGATCGGCCCGGATCGCCGCCAGGTGCTCGACCACCGCATGCTGATCGACGTACTTGGCGGCCAGGCTGTCGAAAAGATGCCCGACCGCGAACAGCACCACCTCGAGGTCCTGCTTTAGAAGCAGGTCCTGCCCGTCGCGCTCGATCTTCCGGAGCGCCGGAATGGCGTCGCCGATCGCGCGCTGCACCTTCTCGCCGCTCTCCTCGATCTGCGCCCGCTGCTCCGGAGAGAGCGCGGCGAACGCCTCGGGTCCGATCGGCTCGCCGGAAGGGTCCACCGGCGTCGTCGCGATGCCCATCTGCGAGACCTGGATCCCGAAGCCGAGCCCGTGCGCGGTGCGCGCAAGCTCGCTCAGCACCCGTTCGCGCCGCTCGCCGATGACCCCGGCAACCTCGCCACGACGGCGCTCCCCCTCCTCCGAGTCGAATGCGCGCGGGATCTCGACCTTGCAGCGCGCGACGAGGGCGGCGAGGTCTTTTGCCAGCTCCGGGCCGCGCCCCGCCGGCAGCTCGACCGCCACCGGGCGATACGGGTCCGCGAAGCAGTGGAGATAGCACCAGTCGGAAGGCGCGGGCCGCGACGAGGCCGCGATCTCCACCAGCCGCCGCGTCGTGGTCATCTTCCCCGTTCCGCTGGGGCCGGCGACGTACGCGTTGTAGCGGCGGTCCTCGAACGACAGCGCGAACTCGATCGCCTCGATCGCCCGGGCCTGTCCCACCAGATCCCGCAGCGGCGGCACGTCCGCGGTCGTGGCAAAGCCGAGCGAGCCCGGGTCGCAGATCGAGCGCAGCCGCTCGGGCCCAAGCCGCCTGGCGGCGCGGAGGCTCTCGCTCACACCGGAAGTGTGACGCCCGCTAGCCTCGTCCGCAGCACCCCGATTGGAGAGAGTGTCGCCATGAACGATCGCCCCGGACTCCTGCTCGTCCACGCGTTCCCGGTCGATGCGACGATCTGGCAGGCCCAGGTCGCTTCGCTCGCCACCCCCGGCCAGACGGTGGTCGCGCCGTCGCTGCCCGGCTTCGGCGGGACGCCCGTCCCGCCCAGGCAGCCGTCCATCGACGACTACGCGGACGCCCTGGTGAAGCACCTCGATGAGGCCGGCGTGAAGCGGGCGGTCGTGTGCGGGCTGTCCATGGGCGGCTACGTCACCTTCGCGCTCTGGCGCCGCCACCGGAGCCGCATCGCCGGCCTCGTCCTCGCCGACACCAAGGCCGAAGAGGACAACGAGCAGGGCAAGGCCGGGCGCGCCGCCCTCGCCGCGAAGCTGCGCGAGGTCGGGCCGGAGCAGGCGTTCTTCAGCGCGACCCCGCCGCCGTGGCTGCGCGCCGAGTCCCCGCATTGGGCCATGCTCAAGGCGACCATCCTCCGCCAGCCCGCTGAGGCGATCGCGCAGGCCGCGCTCGTGATGCAGGGCCGTCCCGACAGCCGCGCGGACCTCCCCTCGATCGACGTGCCGACCGCGGTCATCGTGGGCGAGGCGGACCCGATCACCCCCGTCGCCAACTCGCAGGCGCTCGTCGACGGCATCAAGGGCGCGACGCTGACGGTGGTCAAGGACGCGGGCCACCTCGTGAACGTGGAGCAGCCGGCAGCGTTCGATGCAGCGGTGAAGGCGCTACTCGCACGAGTGAAGAGCTAGGGCTGGAGCGACGAGGGCTTTGCCCGAGGAGCGAAGGTCGAGGCGGAGCCGAACAGCGAAGCTGTTCTTGACCTAGAAGGGCCCCGCCAGCTCCGGAGGGGCGAACAGCCCGCAGGGGGCTTGCCACCAGCGCTCGATCGGGTGGCCGCC
>VGPA01000114.1 GCA_016875665.1 Chloroflexota bacterium
CGGCGACGGCGTTGTAGCGCGGCCCCTCGCGCTCCAGGAGGTCGCACGCCCGGCGCGTCAGCTCGGTCGAGGACAGCTTCCGGCGCGCGAGCGAGGTGGCCAGCTCGGCGACGGTCGCGAAGCGCGTGTCCGCCGTCACGCTCGCAATGTCGGCGGCTCGCTACCGCGGCAACGGGCTGTAGAAGACGAGTCCGTTGCCCTTGTTGTCGTAGACGACCGCCCGCCGCTCGTGGGCGTCGTCGTACGGGCCCTTGAGGACGGCGCCGCCGCTCGCCTCGATCGCTTTGGCGGCGGCGTCGACGTCGGCGGTCCTGATCCCGACGACGACCCTTCCGGGCATCGGGTGGTCGACGCTCGTCGCGAGCGCGAGGGTGACGGACCCGCCGTCGAGGGCGGCGTAGTGGCCGCCATCGCGGAACTTCAGCTTCATCCCGAGCGTGTCGGTGTAGAACGCGATCGACTCGTCGAGGTTGTCGGTCGAAAGCACGATCATGCGCACGTCGAAACCGCTCACGGCAGCCCCCTTCGCGATCTCACGATCGTGGCCACTGTACCGGCGTGGTCCACCGCGGCGCAGGGAGCCGCGCGGCTCGTGGCGCAGGACGACGGCCCGGCCCTCACCGTCGTGGAGGCGACCGGGAAGCGGCTAGTGCGCGTGTGGCTCCCGCTCGCGCAGCGGCAGCACGAGTACGGCGATCGTGAACAGAAGGGCGCCGAACGCGAGGACCCCCAGCACGACGAGCCACTCGACGACCGTCGGGACGTACCAGTGGAACGACGCGAAGCTGGACGCCGGCATGGCGGTCCCGACGGACACCCCGGGCGGCAGACCGATCCGGACGTAGGACAGCCCGCTGAGCATGAGATTGAGCCGGTGGACGAAGATCCCCGCCACCGCGAGCACGGCCGCCAGCGCGACGAGACCGGGACGGCTGCGGGTGCGCCGCACGGCGAGGATCACAAATGGCACGACCAGCCCGACGATGATCTCGGTCCAGAACAGGAGCGCATAGTTGCCGGTGAGGAGGCGCAGGATCGGACCCGCTTCCTCCGCTCCCGGATAGGCCGCGGTGAGGAGCTCGGACCCGACGAGGAATCCCTCGACGACGAGGAAGACCGCAAGAAGCGCACCGAGGTAGCGGATCAGGTCGTTCTCGAACTCGATGCGGCGGAAGCGGCGCAGCAGGAGCGCGAGGAGGATGACCAGCGCGAGGCCCGAGACGAGCGCGGACGCGATGAAGAGCGGCGCCATGATCGCCGAGTGCCAGAAGGTCCGGCTGATCTGGAGCCCGAAGATCCAGGCGGTGATCGAGTGGAGGAGGATTGCGGACGGCAGGGCCACCCACGCCAGCCCCGACTTCAGGCGCTCATCGCGGGCCATCTCCCGCGGTGAGGTGCCGGTCCCGAGCGCAAGCGGGCTACCGCCGCGAGCGAGATCCGCGCGGGTGTACAGCCAGACGTACGTCATCGACAGCAGCGTGTAGGTGATCACGATCGAGATGTCCCAGACCATCGGGGATGTGCGGTTGGCGTGCAGGAGGATGTTCAGGACGCGCTCCGGCCGTCCGAGATCCGGGAGGATGAAGATCCCCGCGAGCATGACCGCGACCGTCGCTTCGAGCACCGCCAGCCGCGTGATGGGCTTGAACGCGGCCACGCCGAAGAGCCGGCCGGCCGAGGCGACGATGAGGCCTCCCGCGGAGAGCCCGACAAAGAACATGAAGAACAGGATGTACTGGCCCCACATCATCGTGTTGCGCATCCCGGTGACGGTGAGGCCGTTCGCCACCTGGTAGGCGAACGCGGCCAGTCCCACCACCGTCAGGGCGCAGAGAGCGAGGACCCAGACGGCGAGCCGCGAGAAGGACCTGCGTGGCGACCGACGGCCCGCAAGGGGGAGGGTTCCGGCGGTCATAGCTCGCGCTTCCGGCGCGGTTTGAGGTAGAAGACCGAGGGCTTCGTCCCGGACTCCTCGAGGAGAACCCGACCCTCGTGAGCCAGGCGCGACACGCGGCTCGCCGGGTCGTTGAGGTCGCCGAAGATCCGTGCCTGCGAGGGGCACGACCAGACGCACGACGGCACCTGTCCCTCATCGATTCGGTGGACGCACATGCTGCATTTCTCAACGGTGCCCAGGGGTCGCGCCGCGACCATGCCCGTCTCGTGGGGGGTCGGTCGCTCGGGCTGGCCCCAGTTGAAGACCCGCACGCCGTAGGGACACGCGATCATGCAGTAGCGGCAGCCGATGCAGCGCTCGTAGTCCATCATCACGAGTCCGTCGTCCCGGTGATAGGTGGCCTGCACCGGGCAGACCTTCACACAGGGGGCGTTCTCGCAGTGCTGACAGGTGAGGGGCAGCCAGTCCATGCCGAGGTGACCGTGCTCCTCCTTCGGCTGATCCACCGCCTCGCCTTCGGTGAGGACCCTGTTCCACCAGGCGCCCAGCGGCACATCGTTTTCGGACTTGCAGATCACCGCGCACGACCAGCAGCCCGTGCAGCGCTCCTGGTCGATCACCATCCCCCAGTGCGGCCGCTCCGAGTGGGGACCGATCGCGCCGTAGGTTCGCGAGGCCGGCGGGAGCGCCTTGATCGGAGACACTTTGTCAGGCACGCTGTCCCTCCCCAGCTTTGCGGACTTCGCACCGGCAGTCCTTCCATGCCGTGCTCGGAGCCCACATGTTCCCGACGAACCGAACCTCGTGGATCGGGTTGACCTCAGACGACGTCAGCTCGTTGACCCCCTTGCCTTTCCGGAACTGGCGTGGCCACCATCCTTCGGGCAGCGTGACCGCACCCGGACGCTGCGCTTTGGCGACATGGGCCCAGGCCTCGATCGAGCCCCGGGTGTTGTAGATATCGATCGGATCGCCGGTCACGAGCCCGCGCCGCTCCGCGTCCTTCGGGTGGATGAACACCTCTGGACGGCCGCCGTGGATCTCGGCGAGCCACGCGTTGTTGGCGTACGAGGAGTGGATCCGCCACTTCGAGTGCGGCGTGAGCAGCGTGAGCGGGTACTTCGCGGGATCGTGGACCCCGTCATCGTGCGGCGCCTTGTAGGTCGGGACGGTCTCACCCAAGCGCTGGAACGTTTCCTCCTCCTTGTAGAACTCGATCCGTCGGGTGGGTACGAACGCGGCGGTGGCCGAGAGCGCCGCCGGCAGCGACTGCGGCGGGAACGGCACCCGGTCCCGGATCTGCGCGGCGAACGCGACGTCGGGGTCGGGCACCCGGAGCCGGACCGGACCCGCCCGCAGCTGCTCGAGGGTGATGCCCTCGGTCGGTCCGCCCGGACCTCCGCCGGCCCGCAGGATGGCGCGAATCGCGTCGTCCTCGCTCATCTCGAAGTACTTCGCGGCGAGATCGGGCGCGATCCGGCGCATGAGCTCGCGCCACATCCACACCTCGGAGCGCGATTCGCCGACGGGCTCGATGGCCGCCTGCTGGAGCTGGAGGTACGGGTGCAGCGGGGTCGCGGTCAGGTCGGTCTTCTCGTACCACGTGGTGGCGGGCAGGACCACGTCGGCCCAGCGCACCGTCTCGGTTCGCTGATGGTCCATCACCACGATGAGGTCCAGCCCCGCGAGCGTCTGATGGAGCCGGTTCACGTCCATCGACTGCACGAACATGTTCGCGAACGAGCACACGAGGCCGTGCCAGCCGTTCCTGGGGTACGGCACATCCGGGTTCATCGTCGGCGTGCGGCCGCGGACGAAGTAGATGCTCGGGCAGATCTTCGCCCGGAGGCCGTCGGGATTCCACCACGGCGACGTGTCCACGCGCACCTTGTACTGGCCGACGTACACCGAGAAGCCGCCGCCGGAGCGGCCGATGTTCCCGGTCAAGGCCGAGAGCAGCCCGAGCGCGCGGCCGGTGAGGTCGCCGTGGTACCAGTGGTTGGCCCCTCCGCCCATGAGGATCGCGGCCGGTTTCGTGCGTCCGAACGCGCGGGCCAGCCGCACGATCTCCGATGCCGGCACGCCGGTCAGGCCCGCCGCCCACTCCGGTGTCCGGCGCTCTAGCTCCGCGGCGACGAGCGTGTAACCAGGCTTCGCGGCGACCGTTCCACCATCCGCCAGCCGGATCTCGTAGGTGCCGAGGAGCGCGGGCACGACGCCGTCGGCAAAGCCGAGCCGCGAGGTGCCGGCGAGGACCGGGCGCCGAGCACGCTCGTCCCACGCGACGAAGACGTTGTCAGCGCCGCCGGTCACCAGATCGCGCTCGCGCAGGCGCTTGCCGTTGTCGGCCCGCACCAGGAGCGGAGCATCGGTGTACGTCCGCATGAACTCCGTGTCGACCAGGCCGTCGGCGATGATCTGGCGGCACAGCGCGAGCGCCAGCGCGCCGTCGGTGCCCGGAGCGATCTGCAACCAGGCGTCGGCCTTCGAGGCCGTCGGCGAAAAGACGGGGTCGATCACGACCATCTTCGCCCCCGCTTCGAGCGCGTCGAGGATGAAGTGGAAGTCGGGGATGCGCGTCTCCACCGGGTTGGACCCGATGAGGAGGAGGAACCGGCTGTTCGCCCAGTCCTTGGCCTCGTGCTCCGCGTTCTGGACGCCGAAGGTGATCGGCATCCCCATCGGCAGGTCGCCATTGAAGTCGAAGCTCGTGCCATGGGTCATCCCGAGAAGCGCCGCGGCCCGGTAGTTCGCGCCCTTCTGGATGTAGCCGGAGCCCGGCACCTGGCCGAACACGTGGATCGAGTCCCAGCCCCAGCGCTCGCCGATCCGGCGCAGGTCCGCCGCGATCCGGTCGAGCGCTTCGTCCCACGAGACCTCGCGGAACGAGCCCGAACCGCGCTCGCCGGACCGGATCATCGGGCGCAGGATGCGGTCCGGACCGTACACGTGGTTGAGGTAGGAGAGGCCCTTCATGCAGCCCCGTGGCGAGTACGCCGGTTCGGGGTAGTCCGCGGCCTGCTGGATCTTCACGAGCACGCCGTCGCGGACGAAGGCGAGCTGCCCGCAGCTGCCCGTGCAGTTCGGCGAGCACGTCGTGCGGACCACGCGGTCGACTTCGAGGCTCTTCGGGACGTCGTGGCCCCGTGCGGTCGCGGGGGCGCCGGGGCTGCAGGCGACGGGGATGGACGCGGCCGCGGCCGCGGCGGCCGAGCGGCGCAGGAGGGCGCGACGATC
>VGPA01000115.1 GCA_016875665.1 Chloroflexota bacterium
TGGACGCAGGACGGCTGCGCCGCCTCTGGCGAATTCCAGGGCGCCGGTGAGCTCTCACTCCACGGGTGCGTCACATCGGACGCAGCGTCCCCGACCACACCTGCCAGGCCAGCAGCGACTTCGCGACGAGGCTCATCACCATGTAGGTCTTCTCGCCGGCGAGATAGTCGCGCCAGCGACCGATCTTCGCGTACTGCAGGACCATGGTGATCGCGAAGACGTTGAAGGCCACGAAGAGGGAGCCGTAGATCGCCCAGACGAACGCCGGGATCGGCGTCGCGCCGGGCTGGGCCGCGTACACCACGAGGCTCGCCCCGATGGCGATCCACGGGACGATCCCGGCCACGCAGCCGAAGACGAAATGCTTCCAGTCGGGGCGCGTCCGGCCTTCGTTCGCGGCCTCCATGCTCCAGCCGAAGAGGTTCATCGCGACGTTGCAGCCGGCAATTGCGGCGAGCGCCGAGAACTCCTTGATGAACGAAAGCTGCGCGATCGCCAGGATCATCACCGTCGAGGAGAACGCGTACTCGACCCAGCGGGCCGGGTTCATGCCGCGGCCGAGCCAGGACTCGTAGCGGCCTCGCAGCGGCCAGCGCACCATGAAGTGGGCGATCGCGGACATGAGGAAGAAGCTGGCGACCGCGTACGCAAGCGGGACATCGATGATCTGGCTCGCACGTGTGTCGAGCCCAACGAAGCGGCCGCCCTCGAGGCGGGGGACGACGTAGGTTACCGACGCCGTGAACGCGGCCTCCGTGCGGGACACGACGAGCATGAGCACGAACTGCGCGAAGTGCAGGACGGCGAGGACGGCGTTCCACCGAGCGAGGCTCCGGGCGCGCGCGGGCTCGATGACTGGCACGTTCATCGTGGCTACTCCTTCGCGGCCGATGGCCGCTCGCTGTCGCGCGGCGTCGCAAGGAGGGAGCGGCGTGAACGCGGTGACCTCACGGATGGGGCGCGGGAGGACGTTCCATGCCGCTCATCTTGCGGATGCTACGCCAGCGTGCACCTGCACCCCAGTGCCGGCCGTCATCAGCCCGCTACTGGAAGTGGCGGGCGATCTCCGGAAGATAGGCGCAGCCGATCCACTGCCGCGCGCCGGCGAGCCACTCCGTGAAACGCGCGGTTCCGCGAGCCGGCTCGTGGCTCACCAGGAGGTCGTCGAACATGGCCTCCGTCTCCTGACGGGTGAGCAGCGTGTCACGCACGAGCGCGCCGAGCACGGTCGCGGCCAGCAGTGCGATCGGTGCCGGCGCATGGACGACCAGCGCGCGAGCCGACGGCATCCCGGATGCGTGCGACGAAGTCGGAGAACGTGAACACCTCCGGGCCGCAGGCATCCCACACCAGGTGCTCGGGTCGCTGCGCGGCGTCGAGCGCGAGTCGCGCGAGGTCGGCGACGTGGATGGGCTGCAGGCGGTACCGGCCGTCACCCGGGATGACGAACAGCGGAAGGCGCCGCAGGAGCCACGCGATCGTGTTCACGAGGATGGGCTTGTCGCCGAAGAGCACCGCCGGCCGGAGCACCGCGTGGCTGACCCCGCTCGCCGCGAGGGCCGCCTCGGTGCGCGCCTTGCCACTGTAGTTAGGAGTACGGCGAATCGAGGCTCGGGTTCGTGATGCTGATCTGGACGATGCGGCGCACTCCTGCGGTGCGCGCCGCATCGAACAGCACCGCCGACGTGCGAACGGCGTCGTCGTGCGACACGCCCTTCCTGCCGAAGCGGACCCAGTAGGTGTTGAGGAGCGTGTCGACCCCGCGCAGGCTCTCGACCAGTGCCGCCGGGTCGTCGAACGCCAGGCGCGCGCCGCGGAGCCGGCCGGCGAATGGGTCGGGGCGGTCCGGGTGGTTGGTGAGGTTGACGACCTGGTCCCCACGCTCGAGCAGCAGGCCCGCGATGTGACGGCCGGAGAAGCCGAGTGCCCCGGTGACGGCGTGACGCGCCATCAGCCGCGGACCGCGCCCAGAGAGCTGCTGCTCAATGCGCTCGCGCACCGCGACGACCGGCGCGCTACTCCCCCACGACGGTCGTCTCGCCCGGACCGAGGATCGACCAGTGCGTCATGTCTTCGCCGGCCCGCGCGCCGTGCGCGTGCTTCTCACCCGCGGGGATGAGCGCGACGTCGCCCGCCTCGAGATCGTGCGACTCGGCGTCGCTTGAGAGGAAGCCCCTGCCGGCGACGACGATGAGCACCTGGTCGGTCGTGTGCACATGGGGCTTGGTGCGCCCGCCCCGCTCGAAGGACACGGCGGTCACGCGGAGCGACGGGCTCTCCTCGGCCACCGCGGTGCGACGGCGCACCGCGCCGCTGAAGATCGCGTCGGTCTGGATCGGGCCCGCGTCGGGAGGACGCTTCGTCACACGCATGCGCTGATCGTATGGGGTCTCACCCGAAGCCGCCCAGGCAGCGCGGGCCGCACGCGGGCTAGGCCGGCACCCCGACCAGGTCCATCGAGCGAAGCATCGCGCCGACGCGGCGCACGTCGTCGGCCTCGAACGGCAGAAGCGGCCGGCGGACCATGTCGCTCGCGATGATCCCCATGATCTTGAGCCCGGCCTTCACCGGCACGGGGTTCGGCGCGCCCTTGAAGTTGCCCACGTAGAGCGGGTAGTACCGCTCGTGGATCGCGCGGGCGCGCGCGACATCGCCGGCCCGCCACGCCGCGCACTGCTCGGTCACCTCGCGCGGGATCTCGTTCGACGCGACGGAGATGATGCCATCGCCGCCCATGGCCAGGATGGCGAGCGTCCACGCGTCGTCGCCCGAGAGGACGGCGACGCGGCTCGGGCGCTCGCGGCAGATCTGCGCGATCTGCTCGAGGTTGGCCGAAGCTTCTTTGATCCCGATGATCCGCGGGTGCTCGCACAGGCGCAGGAAGACGTCGGCCGAAATGTTGGTCGAAGTGCGGCCCGGCACGTTGTACACGACGATCGGCAGGTCGCCCTCGTCGGCGACCGCGCGGTAGTGCGCCTCGAGCATCCGGCCGTCCGGCTTGTTGTAGTAGGGCGCGACGACGAGCGCCGCGTCCGCGCCGAGCTGCGCCGCCCGACGGGTCGCCTTGATCGTCGCGGCGGTGTCGTTCGAGCCGGTGCCGGGAACGATCAGGGTCTTGCCCGTGAGGCCGCGGGCGCGCACGGCTTCTACCGCGAGCGTGACCACACGCTCCCGCTCCTCGACCGAGAGCGTCGGATACTCGCCGGTCGTACCCACCGGGACGAGCCCGTTGATCCCGCCGTCGAGCTGGTGCGCGAGGAGGCGCTTGAGCGAGGCCTCATCGAGAGCGCCTTGGTCGGTGAGCGGCGTCACGATCGCGGTGAGCGCGCCGCGCAATGCGGTGCCTGCCATATCCGTCCTCCTCCTTTATTCAGCCCACGACGTCGAGCACGAGCACGGGGGCGTCGAGCGACCGGCGCCGGCTCGTCCCCGCAGGCACATGATGCACGGTGTCCTGCCGGAAATCCTCAAGGGCACGAAATTCCTTTCAAACTGCCCACGGAGGGGTGTACCGGCTCGATCCGGTTAGGCCCAGCCCGGAGCCCCGCGTGCCGCCCGAGGTCGAGAGGCGCGTGAACTTCTGGAACAGCTTCCCACGCTCCGCAGGCGGCAGCCCGGGGCCGTGGTCGCGGACCGAGACGACGGCCCGGTCGCGCTCGGCGGTGAGCCCGATGCTCACCTCGACCGGGGCGCCCGGGCCGGAGTACTTGAGCGCGTTGCCGACGAGGTTGCGCACCACCTCGCCGATCCGGCGGTCGTCGCCCAGCACCATCAGTCCGCTCTCCACGCCGCGCAGCCTCACCTCGCGGTCGCCCTGCGTCGAGCGCACCGTCTCGCGCACGACGGTCGCGAGGTCGTGCGGCCGGAGGGCGCTGACGAGCCGGCCGGACTCGATGCTCGCGAGGTCCGTGAGCCCGTCCAGCAGGGTGAGGGCCGCGCGGGCCTCGTCCGCGATCCCGGCGCCCATCTGCCCCGCCTCGCCGTCGCGGCGCGCGATCGCGCGCGCGGCGGAGGCGATTGCGATGAGCGGATTGCGGAGCTCGTGCGCCACGATCGACAGGTACTCCGACCGTGAGGCGAGCTCGCGCTCCTGCTCCTCCCGCGCCGCGATCACGGACCGCGGGCCGCGCAGATAGGCCAGGATGAAGCAGCCCGAGGCGGAGAGGATCGCGGCGAACAGCGGGCCCTGATGCGCGAGGGAGATCGCGGTGCCACCGGCGAGCACGGCCTGGAGCTCGGCCAGGATGACGAGCGCCGAGGTGAGCGTGGCGAATGCCCAGATGAGGCGCCACGGCCCAGGCGACTTCCAAGGCAGGATCTTGAACAGGAAGAAGAGCGCAACGAGCGTCGCGTCGATGACGGCGAGGGCGACGATCGCGTTTTCGGCGCTCACTTCTGCCATGGCCGCTCCAAGTGTGGCCGCGCTGCGTCACAATGCGGCCATGCGGCGCGTGCGGCGGCGGACGTTCGATGACCTCCCGTCCTACCTCCGTGCGCTGGCCCGCCTGACCAAGCGCCTGCGGGAGTTCGAGCCGCCCCACCGGTTCCGGCCGGCGGCACGCTCGAAGCGACGGCGGTGAGCGACCTCGTTTTCGAAGGACTCCTCGCCCAGCGCTCCGCCCTCGCGCGCCGGCGGGTGAGCGCGCGGGAGCTCGCCGAGGCCCACCTGGCCCGGATCGCCCGCCTCCAGCCGGTGCTCAACGCCTTCACGCGCGTCGATCCGCGCGCGGTGCGCGCCTCAGCGGCGCGCGCCGATCGCGCCCTCGCGCGGGGCGAGCGGGGTCCGCTCCTGGGCGTCCCCATCGCGATCAAGGACCTGTTCGACGAGCGTGGCGTGCCGAACACGATGGGCAGCGCGCTCCGGCTGCGGAGCGTGCCGCGCTCCGACGCGACCGTCATCGCCCGCATGCGGGCGGCAGGAGCCGTGTTCGTGGGGCGAACGAACCTGCACGAGTTCGCCGCGGGCGCGACGAACGCGAACGACCACTTCGGCCCGACGCGCAACCCGCACGACCCCGACCGAATCCCCGGCGGCTCAAGCGGCGGCAGTGCCGCCGCGCTCGCCGCGTTCCTCGCGGCCGGGGCGCTCGGCTCCGACACCGCTGGGTCCATCCGCGTGCCCTCCGCGCTCTG
>VGPA01000116.1 GCA_016875665.1 Chloroflexota bacterium
AGGAACAGCCGCGCCAGGACGCCCAGCGCGTCGTCCCCGACCATCCGCGCCACCAGCGGCATGCGCTCCGGCGCGATGCTGAGCGAGTCGCCGCCCCCGGTGCGCTCGCCCAGGCGGCCGGACTCGTAGCCCGCGGCCCGCAGCACGCCGGCGAACGCCGTGATCGCCTGCGGATCGCGGACGCTCGGGAGACCGCGCCGGCGCTCCGCGGACGGACTCACGCCCCTAGCGTACGGACGCGCGTCCACGGCTGACTCCTGCGGAGCCCACCACGCGGAATCGCCACGGCGCTTCCGCCGTCGCCCCACCCGAAAGCCCGATCCGCGGCCCGCGGCGGACTAGGTGCGGCGGTACGGCCGGCGCGTCGCGCACCGCGAAACGCGCTCCCCGCACCACGTCGGCCCCGCTGTCGGCGGTCGTGACGCCCAGCGCACGCGCGAGCCGCCCCGGTCCGGCGAGCGATCGGGCTTGCGCCGCTCCGAACCCGGCGACGGGCTCCAGCCCGCGGATCAGCACGGCACCGGCCGCCATCGACGGCGCGCGGGCGACCAGGTTGAGGCAGTGGTGCATGCCGTAGGTGAAGTACACGTACGCATGGCCGACCGGCCCGAACATCGGCGCGGTGCGCGGAGTGGCGCCGCGGTAGGCGTGCGAGGAGGGATCGCGCGAGCCGAGATAGGCCTCGGTCTCGACGATCCGCGCCGCGCGTCCGTCGCAAACCAGCGTCTTGCCGAGAAGATCGCGGGCGACCGCGAGCGTGGGACGCGCGTAGAACGCGCGCGCGAGCCGGCGGCCCAGCTTCAGCGGACGACCGCTCCGAGCGCGTGCGCCAGGCGCCCCTCGATCCGGCGCATCGCCTTCTCGAGGTCGGCGTCGGCCAGGGTGCCGTCGTCGGAGCGGAACACGAGCCGCACCGCGAACGATTTCTTGCCCTGACCCGCCTGCGGCCCCCGGTACACGTCGAGCAGCGCGACGGACTCGAGGCCGGACTTCTGGCTGGCGCGGATCTCGCGCTCGAGATCGCCGTAGCCGACCTGCTCCTCGACCACGAACGCCGCGTCGCGGTACGCCGCGGGATAGCGCGACGGTGCCGTCGCCACGCGCGGTGTGACCTCCTCGAGCATGCCCGCGAGGTCGATCTCCGCGAGGAAGGTCGCCTCGGGCAGCTCCCAGCGCTCGGCCACGCGCGGATCGATCTGCCCGAACGTGATCACGCGCACGCCGCCGCGCTCGACCGACCGCGAGCGGCTGGGATGCAGCCCGGGCGCCGGCACCTCCGTGCCCGGCTTCGGCTGGAGCCCCAGGCCCGCGGCGAGGGCGTCGAGCACCCCGCGCACGTCGTGGAGGTCGTACGGCCTCGGCCTGGCGAGCCACAGCTCGCCATCGCGCGCCGGCTCGGCCTGCCCGGCGAGCACGAGCGCGAGCGTCTGCCGCTCCTCGGGAAGGTCCTTCGCCCGCGGGAGATACACCGGAGCGCACTCGAACAGGGCGACCCCCGCCCGCTGGCGCAGGTTCCGTCGCGCCGCGTCCAGGAGGCTCGCGCGCAGCGTCGTGCGGGCGGCGGAGCGGTCGACGCTCGTGGGATTTTCGACGCGGAGCGGCGGGAGCGCCTCGATGCCGCCCTCGACGCCGAGCATCTCGAGCCAGGCGGGATCGATCAGCGACGGCGCCACGATCTCCGTCAGTCCGAAGCCGACCAAGAGGTCGCGCGCGCGCTCGCGCAGCTCCGGCAGCGGGTGACGCTCGTGGAGCGGCAGCTCGCCGGCCGGAATGGTGGTCGGTAGACGGTCGTACCCGACCAGCCGGGCGACCTCCTCGACCACGTCCTCGGGGATCGCGATGTCGGTACGCACGGCGGGCGGCATGACGGTGAGGGTCGCGCCGTCACTCCGGACGGCGAACTGGAGCCGCTCGAGCGCCGCACGGGCCTCCGCCGCCGATACGTCCATCCCCAGCACGCGCTTGAAGTCCGCCGCGGGCAGGGAGACGGACGGGCGCGGCCTGGGCGCCGGGTAGACGTCGGTCGCGCCCTTCAGAGTGGCGCCGGCGTGCTCGGTCAAGAGCTGTACCGCGCGCGCGAGCCCGAGCGCGGGCAGGTCGGCGGAGAGCGGCCACATGAATCGCCGCGCCGCGGCGCTCACGTCCGTGGCGAGGTGAGCGGTGGCGGTGCGGCCGATGCCGCGGGGCTCGAACGACGCGCACTCCAGCGCGACGGTCCGGGTGGCCGGCGAGATCTCCGAATCCTCGCCGCCGATGACGCCCGCCAAGCCGAGCGGCCGCTCGGCGTCGGCGATGACCAGGTCGGTGGCGGCCAGCGTCCGGTCGACGTCGTCGAGGGTGCGCAGCCGCTCCCCCGCCGTCGCGCGCCGCGCCACCAGGGCATTGCCGCGCAGCTTCCTCGCGTCGTACGCGTGGAGCGGCTGGCCGAACTCGAGCATCACGTAGTTGGTGACGTCGACGATCGCGTCGATCGGCCGCATGCCCGCGGCGGCCAGCCGCCGCTGCATCCACTCCGGGGAGGGACCCAGGCGCACGTTCTCGAGCACGGCCGCGGTGAACCGCACGCAGCCCGGATCCTCGATGCGCACGTCGAGCGCAGTGCTCGGCAGCGTGCCGTAGGTGACGGGCGCGAGCGCCGGCTCGCGCAGGGTCGTCCGCAGCAGCGCCGCGACCTCGCGCGCGACGCCGACGACGCCGAGGCAGTCGGGCCGGTTGGGCTGGAGCTCGAGGTGGAGCACCGGGTCGCCGAGCGCCTCCGCCAGCGGAGCGCCGACCGGGAGCGCCGGGTCGAGCAGGAGGATCCCGTCGTGGTCGTCGCCGAGCCCGAGTTCTTTCGCCGAGCAGACCATCCCCTCGCTCATGACGCCGCGCACCTTCCTCGGCTCGAGCGTCATGAACGCCGCCCCGTCGCCGTGGCCGTCGCGCAGTCGCGAGCCGGTCTCGGCATAGGGCACCACCGCGCCGACGACGAGATTCGTCGCACCGGTCACGACGGTCTTCACGCGGCCCCGGCCGTACTCGACCGTGGCGAGCTGAAGGCGATCGGCGTTTGGATGCCGGTCGAGCGCGGCGATGCGGCCCACCCAGACCCTGTCCCACGCGTCGCCAGGCCGCTCGATCTTGTCGACCTCGGTCCCGGACATGTGCAGCAGCGCGGCGAGCTCCGCGGTGCTCACCGTGACATCCACGTATTCCTTGAGCCACGAAAGTGGAACTTTGATCAGCACGGTGTCGTCCGTCGTTGCGCAGCGCCCGGCTGCGCCGGGCGACCGCGAGCCTGCCTCAAAAGCCCTCCAGGTAGCGCAGGTCATTCTGCTGGAACAGCCGGATGTCGGGTGTGCCGCTCCGCAGCATCGCGATGCGCTCGACCCCGCACCCGAACGCGAAGCCCTGGGTCTTGGACGGGTCGTAGCCGACACCGCGCAGCACGTTCGGGTGGACCATGCCGCAGCCGCCCATCTCCAGCCAGCCGGAGCCGCCGCAGGTCCGGCACTCGCCGCCGGTGCCGCCGCAGACGAAGCAATCGATCGCGATCTCGGCGGACGGCTCGGTGAACGGGAAGTAGTCGGGGCGGAAGCGGATCTTCCGCTCGCCGCCGAACATCTGCCGCGCGAACGAGTACAGCACGCCCTTCAGATCGGCCATCGTGATCCGGTCGTCCACCGCAAGGCCCTCGAACTGGAAGAACACGCTCTCGTGGTACGCATCGGTCGCCTCGAAGCGGTAGACGCGGCCGGGCACGATCACGCGGATCGGCGGCTTGCGCGCCTCCATCACCCGCGCCTGCATCGGCGAGGTGTGCGTGCGCAGCAGCACCGGCCGATCGGGGTCGCCCCCGAGCGGGTTGGAGATCCACAGCGTGTTGAACTTGTCGCGGGCCGGATGCCCCTGGGGAATGTTGAGCAGCTCGAAGTTGTAGTGGTCCCACTCGACCTCGGGTCCCTCGACCGTTTCGAAGCCCATCGTGGCGAAGATCCGGCTCACCTCGCGGATCGTCTGGGTGAGGGGATGCAGCCGGCCGAGCCGGACGCGGCGTGGCGGGAGCGTGAGGTCTTCCCGTTCCGCCGCGAGGCGGAGATCGAGCGCCGCGGCTCGCAGGGCGCTGAGCCTCGCTTCCAGGCGCTCCGCGACCTCGCCTTTCAGGCGGTTCGCCGCCTCGCCGAAGGCCTTGCGCTCTTCGGGCGGGCGCGAGCCGATGGTGCGGAGCTCGAGCGTGAGCACCCCCTTCGGACCCAGCCAGCGCTGGCGGACACCCTCGAGCGAGGCGAGATCCGCCGCGCGGTCGACTTCCGCCATGGCTTGTCGGCGTAGCTCCGCGATGTCGCTCAGGTTGCCCCTCCCGGACACGAAAATGCGCTCCGTCCCCGCGGGGACGAAGCGCATCGAACGTCCCCGCGAGGCTCGGCTAGCTCTTAAAGGCGGCGGACGAGACCTTGTCCTTGACCAGGTCGACGTAGTGGCGGAAGACCTTCGGGTCGCGGACGGCCATGTCGGCGAGGATCTTGCGGTCGAGCTGCACGCCCGAGGCGCGGAGCGCGGCCATCAGGCGGCTGTACGAAACGCCGGCCTCGCGCGAGGCGGCGTTGATGCGGGCGATCCAGAGGGCCCGGAACTGCTGCTTCTTGGCGCGACGGTCACGGTAGGCGTAGGTGAGCGCGTGCAGCGCCGCCTCGCGCGCGGGGCGAACCAGCTTGCGCTTGGTTCCGCGGCGCCCCTCGGCGGCGGCGAGCAGCTTCTTGTGCTTCCGGTGCGCGGCGACGCCACGCTTCACGCGACTCAACGACGTTCCTCCGCGCTAGAAGTTCGGGAGCAGCTTCCGGACGAGCTTGACGTCGCCCGCGGCGACGAGGCCCTTGCCGGCATGACGGCGCTTGCGAGACGGGGACTTATGGGCGTTCAGGTGACCCTTGAAGGCCTTGTTCCGCGCGATCTTCCCCGTCCCGGTGACGTGGAAGCGCTTCTTCGCACCACTGTGGGACTTCTGCTTCGGCACTTCGCCGATTGTAGGTGAAAGAGCGGGCTAGCGGTTCTTGAGCAGCGGACGCGGTGCGGCGACGACCGGGGCTGCCGGGCGCGACGCAGCCGGGCGCGCGACGGGTGCGGCGTTCGCCGGCGCG
>VGPA01000117.1 GCA_016875665.1 Chloroflexota bacterium
ATCCGGTCCGCGACCGCGCGCAGCGTGCGCTCGACGGCGAGCCGCTCTTCCTCCTCGGGGTAGGCGAGCAGCACGTCCCAGGCCACCGTCAGGGCGTGCGGCTCGACTGCGGCGAGGACGCGGACCGCGCTGTCCTCGGGCCAGGGCGCCGTCCTGCACAGCTCGAGCGCTTCGGACGCGCTCGGCGAGAGGTCGGTCGCGACGAGGATCCTCACGCCCGCGACTGTCGCCTCCGGCGGCGGTGCAACCCCAGGGCCGACGCGCCCCTTCCGTAGGGTCGGACGGCCCCGGAGCCGGGTACCTTCGGCACACGCCCGGTCGAGCACGCCGCGGGAGTCTGTCGTGACGGCGCCTACAGCGCTCGCGGAGGAGACGAATGAAGGTCCTGCTCGCCACCGACGGTTCGGTCCACGCGGCGCACGCCGAGAGGGTCGCGGCGTCGGTCGCCTGGCCGCCGGGGACGGCCATCGACGCGCTCGCGGTGACGGACATCTTCGCCGTGGACCGGGACATCCCGCTCGCGGCTGTGACCGCCCTTCGCCGGGAGATCGACCGGCAGACCGACGACCATCTGGCTTCGGTCAGGGTCGCCCTCGCGGGTGCGGGCCGGAAGGTGGGCTCGCGCCGCGGCTCGGGCCGACCCGGCGAGGTCATCGTCGAGGAAGCGGCCGCGTTCGGGGCCGACCTGATCGTGATGGGCAGCCGCGGCCGGGGCTTCCTCCCGTCGACGCTTCTGGGTTCGGTGGCGGCGGAGGTGGTCGACCACGCGGCATGCCCCGTGCTCATCGCACGGACCGATGGCGTGCATGGCCTCGTGCTCGCGGACGACGGATCCGCCACGGCGCGCTCGGCCGCCGACGTGGTCACGGGTTGGGGGGCCTTCGGATCGCTCCCGCACCACGTGGTCTCGGTCACGGACCTCGCGGTCCTCACCGCCACCGTGGATCCGGTGGGCATGGGCCCCTTCATGGACCAACGGATCGTCGACAGCCTGGGCGCCCAGAGCAGGCGGATCGCGACGGAAGGCGCGGACCGCCTGGTCGCGAAGGGGATTCGCGCAACCGCGCACGCGACGCAGGGCTTCGTCACGCCGACGCTCGTGGAGGTGGCGGCACGGAACGAGGCCGACCTGATCGTCGTCGGGTCGCGCGGCAACACGGGCCTCAAGCGCGCGGTCCTGGGGAGCGTCGCCCGTGGCGTGCTGTTCAGCGCACCATGCTCCGTCCTGGTCGTGAAGGCGAAGGAGTGAAGATTCTCCTCGCCACCGACGGCTCGGTCCACGCAGCGCACGCCGAGCGGCTCGCCGCATCCATCGCCTGGCCGGCGGGGAGCTCGATCGAGGCCCTTGCGGTAACCCAGCTCCATCTCGTCGAGCGCGACTTCCCCGTCGCCGCGGCCCTTGGCCTGCACGAGGAGATCGACCGGCGGGCCGAGGAGCAGCTCCGGTCCGTGCGGCGCGCTCTCGAGCGCGAGGGCCGCGAGGTCGGCTCACGTCGCCGGTCGGGCAGGCCGGGCGAGGTGATCGTCGACGAGGCGGCCGCGTTCGGAGCCGACCTCATCGTGGTCGGGAGCCGCGGGCGCGGGTTGCTCGCCTCGGCATTGCTGGGGTCCGTGGCGGCCGAAGTCGTCGACCATGCGGCCTGTCCCGTCCTCGTGGCGCGGACTGATGTGGTGCGCGCGCTGGTGCTCGCGGACGACGGCTCGCCGGCCGCCGCGCACGCCGCCGCGGTGGTGACCGGGTGGGGCGCGTTCGCGGCGCTTCCGCATCACGTCGTCGCGGTCGCGGACCTGGCGTTCTTCGGCGTGACGATGGATCCGGTCGGGCCGGGCCTTCCGGTGAACGAGAGGGCAATCGAGGCGATCGAGGAGTACAGCCGCCGGGTGGCGAGCGACGGGGCCGCCCGCCTGCGAGCGAAGGGGCTCCGCGTCGCAGGCCATTCCTCGCACGGCTTCGTCACGCAAGCGCTGATCGGCGCCGCGGCGCGGCTCGGTGCGGACCTGATCGTCGTCGGCTCGCGCGGCAACACCGGGTTGAAGCGCGCGGCTCTCGGCAGCGTCGCCCGAGGCGTGCTGCTCGGCGCACCGTGCTCCGTGCTGGTCGTGAAGCCGCGGGCATAGGGAGGGCGAGACATGGCCCGTCAGGTCATCTTCGACGCGAAGGCCCGTGAGTCGCTCAAGCAGGGCATGGACACGCTCGCGAACGCGGTGCGGGTGACGCTCGGCCCGAAAGGGCGGAACGTGGTGCTCGGCCGCAAGTACGGGCTGCCGCTCGTGATCAACGACGGAGTCACGATCGCCAAGGACATCGAGCCGAAGGACCCTTGGGAGAACATCGGCGCGCAGCTCCTGCGCGAGGTCGCGACGAAGACGAACGACGTCGCCGGGGACGGCACCACCACAGCGACGATCCTGGCGCAGGCGATGATCGAGGACGGCTTCCGGAATGTCGCCGCGGGAGCGGATCCGATGCAGATCAAGGCCGGCATCGAGGCCGCGGTCGCGGCGGTCACCGAGGAGATCAAGCGGCTCGCGGTGCCCGTGAAAGGGCACGAGAACATCGCCCAGGTGGCCGCGATCTCCTCAGCGGATCCCGCGATCGGCGAGCTGATCGCCGGCGCCATGGACAAGGTTGGGCGGGACGGAGTGATCACGGTCGAGGACTCCCAGGGCATCGGCACCGAGATGGAGATCGTCGAGGGCATGCAGTTCGATCGTGGGTACATCTCCGCCTACTTCGTCACCAACACGGATCGGATGGAGGCCGTGCTGGAAGACCCCGTCATCCTCATCACGGACCGGAAGATCACCGCCGTGAACGATCTTCTGCCGGTGCTCGAGAAGATCGTGAAGCTGGGGAAGCCGCTGCTCATCATCGCGGAGGACGTCGACGGAGAGGCGCTGCCCACGTTGGTGGTGAACAAGATGCGCGGCACGCTGCCCGCCGTCGCGGTGAAGGCCCCCGGCTTCGGCGACCGCCGCAAGGCGATGCTCGAGGACGCCGCAGTGCTCACCGGGGCCCAGGTGATCTCCGAGGATCTTGGAACGAAGCTCGAGGAGGTCCGCCCGGAGCAGCTCGGGCACGCGCGCCGCGTCACCGTCGACAAGGACCACACGACGATCGTCGAAGGCGCCGGTACTCCGGACGCGATCGAGGCTCGGATCAAGAGCATCCGCAAGCAGATCACGGAGACCACTTCCGACTTCGACCGCGAGAAGCTGCAGGAGCGGCTCGCAAAGCTGTCCGGAGGCGTCGGCGTGATCAAGGTCGGCGCCGCAACCGAGGTGGAGCAGAAGGAGAAGAAGCACCGGATCGAGGACGCCATCCTGGCCACCAAGGCGGCCGTGGAGGAGGGGATCGTTCCCGGCGGCGGCCTCGTCCTGGTGCGGGCGCAGACGGTGCTCGACGCGCTCGCGCTCGAGGGCGATGCGCAGACCGGTGTTCGGATCGTGCGGGGCGCGCTTGAGGAGCCGCTCAAGCAGATCTGCCTGAACGCCGGCAAGGTGGGCGATCTGGTCCTCGAGAAAGTCCGGGAAGCGGCGCCCGCGGTCGGGTACGACGCGAAGCGTGACCGCTACGTCGATCTAGTCGAGGCGGGGATCGTCGACCCCGTGAAGGTCACGCGCTCGGCGCTGCAAAACGCGGCGTCGGTCGCGGTGATGGTGCTGACCACGGAGGCCGTGGTCGCCGAGCTGCCTGAAGAGAAGCCGCAGGCGGTCCCGACGATGCCGGACATGTAGCGAGGGCGTGGCGATGGTGAATCTGGACGAAAGCGCATGCCTCGGCCGCCTCGGCTCGCGTGAACTGGGCCGAGTGGCGTTCCGGAACGCCGGCCGCCTGGAGGTCTTCCCCGTGAACTACGCGATGTCCGGCGCAATCATCGTCTTTCGCACGGCGCCCGGCACGAAGCTCAGCGTCATCCCGACGACTCCGGTGGTGTTCCAGGTCGACAGCTGGGATCCGGAGACCGGTGTCGGCTGGAGCGTCGTGGTGCGCGGACGCGCGGAGGAGCTCGCCACCGAGCCTGGGCGTGTCGCGGAGAAGCTCCGCTGGGTCCATCCCGCCGCCCCCGGCGGCAGCTACCGCTGGCTTGCGATCAAGCCGGACGAGATTACGGGCCGGGAGTTCCGCGCTCCTCCGCCGCCGCGAGAGCGCGCCTGATCGAGCGCGCCCGATGCGGGCGCGCCCCGATCGGTGCATCATTCGCGACCAAAGGCTGAGGAGGGGTGATCGTGGCGACAGCACAGTCCTACCCTGTGCGCCTGTCCATCGACTACCCGGAGCGGTCGGACCGGTTCACCGTGCTTCTGCGCATCGTGCTGGCGATCCCGATCCTGATCGTGCTCGGTCTCGTGACCGGTGGGGGCGGCAGCAGCCCGGCCGGCGACGCCGGCGAAGGCGTGCGCACGACCAGCAGCGGGTTCACGGCGGGCCTGGCGGTGGCGACCGCTTTCATGATCGCGGTGCGGCGCCGGTACCCGCGCTGGTGGTTCGACTTCGCTCTGGCGCTCGATCGGTTCTCGTACCGCGTGGGCGCGTATCTCCTCCTGCTGCGCGACGAGTACCCGTCCACCGAGGAAGAGCAGGCCGTTCACCTCGAGGTCGATTACCCGGACGCTTCGACGCTCGACCGGCTGCTGCCGCTTGTGAAGTGGCTCCTTGCCATTCCGCACTACGTCGTGCTGGTGGTGCTCGTCGTCGTCGCCGCGATCCTGACGGTGGTTGCGTGGCTGGTGATCCTCGTCACGGGTCGCTATCCGCGCGGGATCTTTGACTTCGTCGTCGGGGTGGGACGGTGGGGCCTCCGGGTCCAGGCGTACGCGTTCCTGCTCGTCACCGATCGCTATCCGCCGTTCAGCCTCTCCTGAGCCGTTGCCTCTCTGATCCGGCGCAGCGTCATCGCGATCACGCGGCGCTCGCGGCCGGCACGGCCCGCCGATAAACTCGGCACGGCTGCGCCCTCGGCTAGTGCGTGGCCGGCGGAACGATCAGGAGCGACACATCGGCGTGCTCGACGAGCGCGCGGGTCACCACGCCGGCACGCCCGGAGCGGCCGAGACCCTGCCGCC
>VGPA01000118.1 GCA_016875665.1 Chloroflexota bacterium
ACCACGAGGCGCTTCTCGCCCATCTGCGGCGGCTCGGGCGCGGCCGGCGGCTCGACGCGCTCACCGGGCTCGATCCCGCCGAACGCGGCGGTTGCCGCGTCGAGCAGGCGCTCCGGCTCGTCGTCGCCGCACACCACCAGGTACGCGTTGCGCGGCGAATAGTGGCGCCGGTAGTGCGCGTACAGGCCGTCGCGCGTCATCAGCTTGATCTCGTCCTTGCTGCCGATGACGCCCTGGCCGTACGGATGGCGGTCGAACGCGACGGCCTGGAGGGTCTCGCCGAGCAGGAACGCGGGATCGTTTTCCAGCCCCTCCCGCTCGCTCACGATCACCGTCCGCTCGGCGTCGACCTCAGCCGGGTCCAGCAGCGCCCCGCGCATGCGATCGGCCTCGAGCTCGAGCGCGACCTCGTAGCGCTCGCGGGGCAGCGTCTCGAAGTAGACGGTGACGTCCTCGCTGGTGAACGCGTTCCACTGCGCGCCGTAGCGCGCGAGCAGGCGGTCGAGGTCGCCCTTGGGGTGCTTGGCCGTCCCCTTGAACAGCATGTGCTCGAGGAAGTGCGACATGCCTGTGGTACCGGGGACCTCGTTCCGCCCGCCCACGTGGTACCAGACCCAGAGCGACGCCACGGGCGCGTGCCGCGCCGACATGGCGTGCAGCACGAAACCGTTGTCGAGGCGGCGCGTGACGGGGGCGTCGGTGGTGGGGATGCTCCTAGGGTAGCCGCACGACGAGGAACCGCCGGCCGCGTCCGTCGGGACGAACGTCGCAGGTCACGCCGAACGCCTCCGTCATGGTCGCGGAGGTGAGCGCCAAGGCGGTCGGCCCCGAGGCGATCCGGCGCCCCTCCGCGAGGACGAGTGCATGGCCGACGAACGGCGGAATCTCCTCGAGGTGGTGGGTCACGAGCACGACTGCGGGCGCGGACCGGTGTGCCGCGAGCACCGCGAGGTCGGCCAGGAGTCGCTCGCGGGCAACCGGATCGAGTCCCGCGCAGGGCTCATCGAGCACGATGAGTGCCGGCTCGTGGACGAGCGCCCGCGCGATCAGCACGCGCTGGCGCTCCCCCTGGGACAGGGTGCCGAGCTCCCGGCTCGCAAGTTGCGCCGCGCCGACAGCCGAGAGCGCGCGGTCCGCGGCGGCCCGCTGCTCGCTGGTTACGCCGTTCCACGGCATGCCGATCGACGCCTCGAAGCCTGAGGCGACGACCGTCGCGGCATCGAGATCGACGGGCTGAAGCGCATCGAGCGCGCTCGAAACGACGCCGATCGCTTTGCGGAGCGCGCGCAGGTCGGTCTCGCCGAATCGCGCTCCGAGCACGACCACGCTGCCGCGCGACGGCCACAGGTAGCCCGCGAGGATCTGAAGGAGCGAGGTCTTTCCCGCCCCGTTGGGGCCGACGATTGCCCAGTGCTCGCCGCGCCGCACGGTCCAGCGGATGTCGCGCAGCACCTGTTGTCCCCCGCGCACGAGCGACTCGATCGCGAGGTCGAGGATGACCTCCGCCACTACTGCAGCCCGAAGCGCGCGCCGAGCACCTTGCGCGCGGCGGTGCCCGCGTCCTGTGAGCCGAAGAGGCCCGGCTTCTCCTCGTAGACGACGGCGATCGCGACGGTCGGCTTGTCGAAAGGCGCGTAGCCGACGAACCACGCATTCGGCGCGCCGGCGGCCGTCTCCGCGGTACCGCTCTTGCCGGCGACCGCCACGCCGAAGCCGCGGAACGGGAAGTACACGGTGCCGTCGGGGTCGGCGACGACGGCCCGCAGGCCCTCCCGGATGAGCGCGAGCTCCGCGGGCGTGGTCTGCGCTTTGCGCAGCTCCGCGCGCTCGAACGTCCGGACCTTCGCGCCGCCGCGGTCCGCGAGCGAGGTCACGAGGCGCGGCTTCCACACCGTGCCGTCGTTCGCGAGTGCGGCGGCGTAGTTCGCCATCTGGAGCGGCGTCGCGACGAGGAAGCCCTGACCGATCGAGAGGTTCGTCGCGTCGCCCGGGTTCCACACCCGAAGCGACGGGTCGTTCGCGAAGCGCGTCCGCTTCCACGCGGGACTCGGCACGATCCCCTCGGCCTCGAGGACGAAGTCGATGTCCGTGGCGGCACCGAGCCCGAACGAGCGCGCCGACGCGGGGAGCAGGTCGGGGTCCTTGTCGTTGAGCCGCTTGCCGAGCTCGTAATAGAAGGTGTTGCACGAGCGCGCGAGGGCCGTGCGCAGGTCGATCAGGCCGAGCGCGGCGGATTCGTGGTTGACCTGCACGTAGGAGGGACCGAAGCCGGCCCACTGGGCGGGGCAGTCGATCCGCTCGCCCGGCCGGTAGACGCCCGCGCGGAAGGCGGCGGCTGTCGTGATCGGCTTGAACGTCGAGCCGGTCGTGTATTGGCCGAACGTCGCGCGGTTGAACAGCGGGCGCTTGGGATCGGCGTTCAGCGCCTGGATCGCGGCGGCGTCGCCCCGCACGAAGACGTTGAGGTCGAACGAGGGCCGGCTCGCGATGGCGAGGATCTCGCCGGTCACGGGATCCTCGGCAACGATCGAGCCGCGGTCGTCGCCGAGCGCCGCCTCGGCCGCGCGCTGCATCGCCGCGTCCAGCGAGAGGAGCGCATCCTGTCCCGGCACGGGCGCCCGCTCGGCGAGCGTCTCGACCGGGGCCTCGTTCGCCTCGACGATCGAGAGCCGCCACCCGTACGCGCCGCCGAGCACGTCGTCGAGCGCGGACTCGAGGCCCGCTTTTCCGACCAGGTCGCCCGCGCGGATGCCGCGCGCCGCGCCCCTGGTCGCGTCGTTCGCATTCGCCTCCCCGAGGTAGCCGATCGTCTGCGCCGCAAGGCCGCTCGGGTACGCCCGCACGCGCTGCGTGCGCACCTGGACACCCTCGACCGCGCCGAACTTGGCCCGCGCGTCGGCGGTGAGGTCGTGGATCGTGCGGACCGGCACGAACGTCTCCGCGGTCACCCAGGGCTGCGCCATCTTCGTGCGCACCTCGTCGGCGGGGATGCCGAGGTTGGCGATGCTGTTCAGCGTCGACGCCTGGCTGCGCATGAGGCCCGGCACCACGCCGATCACCGCGGCGTCGCCGAAGGTCGCGAGCTCGGTGCCGTCGCGCGCCACGATGCGGCCGCGGCTCGTGGCGACGCGCGTCATGCGGACCAGGCGGCCCGCCGCAAGACGCGGCATGATCGACTCCGGCGTCCACGCGATGCGCCACACCGCCTGCGGGCCTTCGCCCACGAGAACGAGCGGGAGCTGCGCGGTGCGCGTGAAATCGCCCACGCGCTCGGTTCGGAACGTCACGCCGAGCGACGCGTTGGCGCGACGCGGATCCGGCTTCGCGTCCGACCCGGCGGGGTGCACCGCCGTCGCCGCCGACACCTCGAGCAAACTGAGCGTCATCTCCTGGGCGATGCGCGGCAAACGACCGACGAGGCCGTCCTCGCCGACCTCCTCGCGCGCCCCCTCGGTGAGCAGCTCCCACATCGCCCGGTAGTCCCCGCGCTGCCAGGCCTCCGCGTACTGGCGGGCGACCGGATCGGGGGAGGGCGGGCCGGGGGTTTCGCAGGCGGTCAGGAGAAGGAGGAGCGAGAGCAGGAGGCTGAGCGAGGAGCGGCTACGCGTCGTCAGTAGCCCGCCGCATGACAGTCGCGCCGCGGATCGGCCCCGCCCGCGAACGAGCCGTTGGGCTCGATCGCGATCACGCTCGCGCCGCCGGTGATCGGGGCGAAGTCGGCGAGGACGTTCACCTTGTGCCCGCGGTCGCCCAGCGACCTGCGCACGCCTTCGGCCACGCGGCCCTCGACGTCCAGGCCGCGGCCGCCCGCGTGACGCCAGCGCGGCTCGTCGATCGCGCGCTGCGGCTCGAAGCCGAAGTCGACGAGGCCGACCGCCAGCTGGAAGTTCGTCTGCACCTGCGCGTGCAGCCCGGGCGTGCCCCAGACGAAGCGCGGGATGCCGTTCTCCAGCGCCAGCACCGCGTTCAGCGTGTGCACCGGGCGCTTGCCGCCGGCGAGGACGTTGGGCGAGGCGGCGTCGAGCGAGAAGCCCGTGAGCCGGTTGTTCAGGAGGACGCCCGTACCCGGCACGATCGTGCGCGAGCCGAAGAGGTTGAACACGCTGTCGATGAGCGAGACAGCGTTGCCGTCGCGGTCCACGGCGCAGAGATACGTGGTGTGCTCGGCGGCACGCTCGCCGATCGCGCCCCTGCGCCTGGCGACGTACGCCGGGTCGAGGAGGCGCCTGGCGTCGAAGCCGGTGACGCGCGGGTCGCCGGCGTGGGTGTCGCGGTCGGCGAAGGCGACCTTGGTGGCCTCGACCATGAAGTGCATCAGCTCGGCCGAGCCCCAGCCGAGCACGCGCGGGCTCTGCGACTCCAGGAGCGAGAGCGCCTCGAGCAGGATGTGGCCCTGCGAGACCGGCGGCTGGCCAAAGACGCGCAGGCCGCGGTACGCGATCTCGAGCGGCGCGGGACGATCGGTCCGGTGCGCCGCGAGGTCGTCCGGCGTGATCGCGCCGCCGGCGCGGCGGATGCCGCCCGCGAGGCGCTCGGCCACCGCGCCGCGATAGAAGGAGTCGGCGCCGCCGTGCGCGACCGAGCGCAGCGTCTCCGCGAGGTCGTGCTGCTGGAGGATCTCGCCCGCGACCAGAGCGCGTCCGCGCGGCAGGAAGGTCCGCGCGCAGGCTTCGTCCTGCGCGAGGAGGTCGCGCTTCTCGGCGATCGACGCGGCGAGCCCACCCGACACGGGGAAGCCGTCGGAGGCGTACTCGGTGGCGGCATGGAGCGCGCGAGCGAGCGAAAGCCGGCCGTGCTGCTCGAGGATCTCGCCCCACCCCGCGACGATGCCCGGCACTGTCGCGACGCCCGCACCCCGCTCCGGGTACGCCCCCTTGAAGGCCGCGCGGTCGATTGAGCGCGGCGCCGCACCGGATGCGTTGTACGCGGCGACCTTCTGCGTGCGGGCGTCGTAGACGAGCGCGAAGAGGTCGCCGCCGAGGGACGTGCAGTCCGGCATCGTGACCGCCCCCACCGCCGAGGCCGCGACCGCCGCATCC